>NZ_JBHVER010000032.1:0-54059 GCF_042802195.1 Kitasatospora sp. NPDC057500
CGATCGAACCCCGCGGCCCCATCGAGACCGAAGCAGCCCGCCGCCTCGCCGACGACCTCAAGAACGAGTGATCACCCGATTACCCAACACTTTCTCAGCGCTGACGGCTTCTGTCCGGCGCGTCAGCCCGCACTGGTCCCTCCGTGGTCGTGCCAGGCGGCGGATCGCGTGTGCTGCTCGAACCGGCCGTCGTCCGCCGCCACCTGCAACCCGGCCGGTCCACGGTCGACGGCAGCCGCCTCTGCCAGCGCGGCGGCGGCCTCCTCGTCCCGGCCGAGGGCGGCCAGCTGCGCACCGAGGGTACGGAGGCCGGCTACGAGTTCCGGCTGAGGGGCGGCGGGATCCGCCTGCGCGAGCCGTCGGCGGATCCGAACGGCTTCGGTGATCGCCGCAAGGGCGGCCTCGTGCCGACCGAGGGACTGCAGGGTTTCCGAGAGGACGCCGAGACCGACGGCCAGCTCCGGCACATGTGCGTCCGGGTTGGCGGCGGCGAGTTCGCGAAGAATACGGACGGCATCCTCGATGGCGGCAAGAGCGGACTCGCGCCGGCCGACCTGACTCAGACCCACGGCGAGATTGTTGAGACTCCTCGCGAGATCGGGCCGATGCGCATCGGGATTCACCGCGGCCAGCCGCCGGAGGATCTCCGCAGCCTCATGACCGACGCTCAGGGCCTCCTCGTGGCGACCGAGGTCGGCGAGCCGGGTCGAGAGGCTGTCGAGACCGGTGGCGAGGTTCGGCAGGTAGGCGTCGGGGTCCGAGGAAGCCAGGTCGCGGTAGATGCCGACGGCCTCCGATACCGCTTCCAGGGCCTCGGTGAGCATGGTGCTCCCGCCCATCTCCCCGCTGAGGTTGACGAGACTTCCGGCAAGCTCGGGCAGGAAGGCTTCAGGCCTGACGCGGGCGAGTCGCCGGTAGATCTCGACGGCCTCCCGGCTGACGGGCAGCGCCTCCCCGTGGCGGCCCAGGGCGGCAAAGCGGGTGCCCAGATTGCTCAGAGCGGCGGCGAGTTCGGGCAGGTGGGCGTCCGGGTCCGCCCGGGCGAGGCTGCGCCGGATGCCGACGGCCTCCTCCGTGGCGTTCAGGGCTTCCCGGGGACGGCCCTGTGCGGCGAGCTGGATGCCCAGGTTGCTGAGAGCGGTGGCGAGTTCGGGCCGGTGAGCGCCGGGGTCCTCCTCGGCGAGGCCGCGCCGGATGCTGACGGCATCCATCGTGACCTCCAGGGCGCCCACGCGCGCGCCCGTCCCGGCGAGTCGGAGGCCGAGGTCGTTGAGGTGGTCGGCGAGGCGCGGCAGTCGGGCGGGTCGGCCCGGGCGAGAGCGCGGTGCTCGTTGACGATGAGTTCGGTGACCCGGGCCGCCCAGGAGGCGAGCCGCTCGCTCTGCTTCGGAAGCCGCTCGACCAGCCGTTCCAGCTCCGCGAGCGGAATGCCGGGCGCGTCCGTGATCCGGTGCAGGGCTTCGAGCAGCGGCCCGGGTGCCTCCGTCTGGGTCGCGACCTCGACGGCCACCGGCCCGAGGGCAACGGCGTGGCGCACGCACAGGGCGACAAGGTGTCGGTAGAGCGCGCCCTCGAAGACGCGGTGGGTGGCGACCCTGGAGTAGACGCTCAGGAGCTGGGCGAGCTGCGCCGGGGATGCCGCGGGCACCACGGCATCGGGGATGGTGTGGTTGTACTCCAGCCGGCGTCCGACGAAGCGCTCTGCCAGCCTGTCGGGCTGGAGGGAATCCCACGGGCGGGACCGGGCGGAAGGTGCCACGGCGGAGATCCAGGACCGCACCGCCGAGCGCCGGTCACGGCTCAGGTCCATCAGGCCGGGGACGTGGCGCAGGATCGCATCGGCCTCGACACCGTCCTCGGCACCGAACAGGAACGCGGCGGCCAGGGCGTCCATGAGGCGGCGCTCCGACAGGAAGGAACGGAGCCCCCGCGAGTCGGCGAGTGCTCTCCAGTACCGCTCTTCGTGCGCGAGCAGCCGGTCTTCGAGTTCGTCTGCCCCCGAGGCTTGTTCCTCGGATTCGGAACCGGCGGCGATCTGCTCCGCGGTGTCCAGCAGATCGGCGAGCGCCGCCATGTGGAGCGCGAGGACCGTTCCGTCGGGCCTGGCGGCGGGGTGGCCGCGGAGCCGCTGGGCGGCGACCAGACGGTTCACGGCCTCCGGCCAGTCGTGGTGTTCCCAGCCGTCGACCTCCGCCAGCCCGGCCGCGAAGCCGTGGACGGCCTGGAGGTACTCCTCCGCTCGGGAGGATCCGAAATCGGTTTCCAGCGACGGGAGTTCGATGGCGGCGGCATCATCGAGAAGGTATTCGGCAACGCGGCTGCCGAGGGACAGTCCGTGCCACCAGTCGCCCACCGTTCGGGCCAGGAGCAGCAGTTTGACCGCGGGGCCGGGCTCCCGCCGGTTGACGGCATCCAGCAATCCGGTGATCTGTGCGGCCCGCATCTCGGCGTAGTCGACGACGATCAGCGTCGGCACGGCCGCGCGCCTCAGGACCTCCAGGTCTCGGACGGCTGCCCCCGCGCGCAACCACAGGACGGCCCAGCCGTCGGCTGCGAGGAGGCCGGCCAGCTCCAGCGCCAGCCTGGTCTTCCCTTGGCCGCCGGCACCGTGGACGAGGCGGGCGCCGAAGTCCGGCTCCCTGCTCCAGTCCCGGAGCTGCGCAAGCAGCTCCGCACGGCCGCGGAACGGGAGGACCTGGTAGCGGGCATGCAGCAACGCGGCCGGCGTCCTCCATCTGCGCTCGGTCCGGCCGGGGAAGTGGTCGGTCAGGTCCTGCCATTCGACGGGTTCCAGGACCAGCGGAGCGTTCGGCCAGTGCCGGGCCAGCGTGCTACGGAGAGAAGCGTCACCCAGCAGGTGGGACCCGAGCACCACGTCGAAGCGGCCCCGTCCGGGGGGAGTGGGACACGATGACACCGGTGAACAGACCGTTGCAGAACACGGCGCTTCCTGCGACCCCGGGCCAGGACGGACCCGTCCCCTCGCGCCACTCGGGCGACGCGTTCCCGTACACCATGAAGGCGCGCCCGCCCCGCACGGATCCGGCCGACAGGAGAACGCCGGCGAGGTGTACGACGTCCGCCGCCGGGCCGCCGATCGGCACCAGGTACAACACACCCACTGCCTCGGCGTCCGTCGCCACCGAATCCGTCACCAACCGCCCCCACCGGACGGAGGCGGCCTCGGGAACGGAGTCCGCCTCGTGGTCCTCGATGCGGAGCAGCGCGAGCCCCTCCGAGCCCGCGCCGGTCCCGATCCACACGGCCGTACCGTGCAGCGTGCCGGGCCGCCCGGGCCGGAACACCCTCATCACGGTGCCGTAGCCGGCTCCGTCCGGAAGCAGGGTCAGCACCAGCCGGGGGGCGATCTCGTAGCCCGAGGCGACAGCCGAGGATCCCGTCGGGGCGACGGCGACGACCTGCCTGCGCCGCGGCTCCCGCCAGGTCCGCGTCCGAGGCTCGCTCGCCCGGGGCGTGAGCGGCCGTGCTGCGGCTCCCGGTCCGGCCGACCGCTGCTCCCGGGGCGGCAGCAGCACGGTGGGCGGCTCCTCCGTCCCCGGGCCCCCCGCGTTCCGGTCGATGCCGACCGGCAGGTTGATCGTGCGGAACGGGATGCCGCCGGCAGTGACCAGGGTGAGCTGGAGTCCCGGTTCCTCGGCTTCGGCGTCGGAGGCCGAGGGCAGTGGCTCGGCGGCGACATGGGCCACGAAGCGTGCCGGACCGTAGGTGCCGCCGAACCGGTGGAGGACGACGGCGGTGGGGCCCAGGGCTTCGATCTCGATGCCGGGACAGCCCGCGAGCATGCACCCGATCGCGAACTCCTCCTGGTCGTACGGCCACTCGGGCACGGGATCGCTGCCCGCGATCTCGACGTCGACGGTGACGAGGTAGCTGCGTCCCGGCTCCGCCAGGTGCGGCCAGCTCACCAGCGGGCGCAGCGGCACCGACGGTGGTGTCATGACGCCGTCCCCTCCCCCGGGTCTGCGCCGTCGCACCCGGTACCGCCGCCTCCGGGCTGGGTGAGGTGCAGGGTGGTGTCCGGGTGCCCGTAGTAGACGTACAGGAAGCTGGTCAGGAAGTGCTTGTAGTCCTCCTCGACGTCCCGCTGCTCTCCGCCGGACGGCTCGCGGGTCAGCTCTGCGCAGTAGTACCGGCGGTGCTCCTGGAGCATGGCGGCGAGATTGACGGGCTTGTCCACGGCGTGCTCCAGCAGTCGGGTGGCGAAGTCGTGCGAGTGGTCGATGTCGATGTCGCCGATGACCGCGACCACGCCGCTCGCCCCGTACCGGAGGAACAGTTCGACGAAGCTGCGCACCGGCCGGCCCGGCAGTTGGTCGTCCTGAAATCGCTTGGCCGGACGCGCAGGAGTTGAGCAGGACGGGTGGCTGGAACTCCCGGAGCGTCTTCATCGAGTAGCCCGTGAAGCGGTTCAGGGAGGGGCCGCCGATGGTGAACTCGTTCGCGGAGTGCGAGTAGGAGCCGTGGCAGCGGATCATGACCAGGCCGAGCGGCTCGTCTGGCTGGTCCAGTCGCCGCATGAGTTCGTCGACGGTGCGGACGGGTGGGGCGACGAGGTACTCCTCGAAGCCGCCGACGGGCACGCCGAGGTCCGCCCGATCCTACGGTCAACTGCCGACCAGGAAAGGGAATTGGCCATGTCCGATGCGTGTCTGCGCCTTCTTCCGGCGACGGCGGGACCAGGACCTGGTCACCGACCCGTTCGCCGCCCGGCGACGGACGCTCCGGCCGTGGGCACGACGGCACCGGCGGGCGGTGCCGTCGTGCCGTCGTGCCGTTGCGGTCGCTCAGGCGAGGCGGAACAGGGCGGTGTGGGTGGTGCCGTCGTTCAGGCCCAGGGTGAACAGCCGACAGGTCCCGGCGTGGGAGGCCGAGGTCTTCCACACGTAGGTGTAGGTGTCGGTCGCCGCCTCGTAGCGCAGTCCGCTGCTCCCGGGGGTGTCGGCGGCGGTGGGCGGGCCGAGGGGTTCCCCGGTGGTGCAGTCGGTCTCCCGCACGGTCGGGTAGCCGCGGGCGATGACGTCCGGGCCGCGGTCGCCGCCCAGCGAGAACTTCATCGGGAACGCCCTTCCGGCGCGGCCCTGGTTGACGGCGGGCGGGTCGGCGACCGGCGGCCGGAAGCCGCTGAAGGGGTACTCGTAGGTGTACCGGGCCGCGCGGGTGGCGGGACTGGCGCCGGCGGGGGTGGCCACCGTGACGTCCACCGCGCCGCCGGCGCCCGGCGGAACGGTCGCCCGGACGGTGAAGTCGTCGACGACGGTGACGCCGGTCGCCGGCGCGGTGCCGAACAGGACCGTCCTGGTGCCGGCCAGGTGGGTGCCGGTGATCGTGACGGTGCCGCCGCCGGCCGCCGGGCCGTGGCCGGGGCGCACCCCGGTGACGGCGGGCGCGACGGTGGCCGTGGCCAGGCCGTACGGGTTCCGCCCCGTGGCGGCGGTCGCGGTGACGGTGTTGGTGGCGGTGTCGATCACCGAGACCGTGTCGGCCCGGCCGCTGGTCACGTAGGCGGCGCCGCCGGCCGGGTCGGCCAGCACGCCGACGGGCGTGGCGCCGACCGCGACGGTGTCGCTGACGGTCCCGGTCGCGGTGTCGATCACCGACACCGTGTTGGCGCTCTGGTTCGCCACGTAGGCACGGGCGCCGTCGGGGGCGATCGACACGCTCCCGGGGCCGGACCCGACGGGGATGTTGCCGGTGATCGTGTTGCTGGCGGTGTCGATGACGGACACGTTTCCGCTGTTGAAGTTGGCGGTGTAGGCGCGGCTGCCGTCGGGGGTGACCGCCACGGCGGCCGGACTGCGGACGCCGGGGCCGGCGATGGAGGCGGTCAGCGTGTTGGTGGCCGTGTCGATCACCGAGACGGAGTCGCCGAGGAGGTTCGCGACGTAGGCGCGTGCGCCGTCGGGCGTCAGCGCGATGCCGAACGGCTGGCTGCCGACCAGGACGGTCGTGGTGACCGTCCTGGTGGCGGTGTCGATGACGTCCACGCCGCCGGTGCGCGGGTTGACGTAGTGCCCGACGTAGGCGCGCGAGCCGTCCGGGGAGAACGCCACCGGGCCGGGCAGCCGGCCGACCGGGATGGTCGCGGCGACCGTGTTGGAGGCGGTGTCGATCACCGACACGGTGTTGCTGCCGTCGTTGACGACGTAGGCCTGGGCGCCGTCCGGGGAGACCGCCACTCCCTGGGGGGCGGTGCCGACCGGAATGGTCGCCACGGCCGCGTTGGTCGACGGGTCGTACGCCGTGACCGAGTTGCCGCGCAGGTTGGCGACGTAGACCAGCCGGTGCGCGGGGCTGTCGGCGGCGGGCGCCGGGGACGCGGGCGCGGCGGGCGCGAGCACGCCCAGGGCGGCGAGCGCGCCGGCCACCGAGGCGGCCACCGCCCGGCGCCGCGACCGCCGGTGACGCCCCGTCCGCGGGGGTGCGTCCGGTCCACTGCGGACCACTGTCATGCGAATCCACCTCTCCGCGTGACACACCGGCCGGCGGCCCGTCCCGCGCGAGAGGCCGCCGCTCGCCGATCGGCGTGCGCATCAGTCTGACGATGAGCCGGTCGGCCTCCGGGCCGCCCCGGGAAGCTTGACCGCCCGGGCCGGACCACACCAGGGCGCGCGAGACCGGTGGCGTGCGCCGGGCGCGCGCCCCTGCCGGGGTCGCCGCGCCCGTCACGCAGGCGCGGGCCGCTCAGCCGGGAGTGCGGGCCGAACGGTGGAGCGGCCATGCGCCGTGACCGTGGCGTACGGCCTGGAACCCTGACCGGATGCCGGGAAGGCGGGCTGCCGCCCGGGCGGCAGCGGAGGGCGAGGAGGCCACCGCGCTGCCGACCGCGGCCTCGGACCACCCGCGCGGGTGACCGTCACCTGGACGGGGCCGACAGGTCCTGGGCCTTCAGGTGGCTCCCGATCGCCAGGAAGGCCTGGACGAGGGGCACCTGGGGGACGGCCGGCGAGACGACCTGGGAGGCGTAGTGCACGACCACCAGGTCCAGTGCGGGGCAGATGAAGAGGCGCTGGCCGTGGATTCCGCCCGCCATGAACGAACCGTACGGGTCGTTGGGGATCCACCACAGGTCGTGGTACGAGAGGGTGGCCGGCGCGGCGGCGGGTGCGGCGGGGAAGCGGACGCGGCGGGGGTAGCCGTCCGGGACGCCCGAGACGATGGTCGAGGCGACGGCCTCGGGGATCACCTGCCGGTCGCCGACGGCGCCGCCGCAGCGGATCATCTCGCCGAGCCTGGCCACGTCGCGCGCGGTGGCGCTGAACCCGCCGCAGGCGGCCTCGGCCCCCTCGGCGTCGACGATGTAGTAGGCGTCCTCCTGCGCGCCGAGCCGGGACCACACCGTGTCGGACAGGTGCGCCGAGGTGGTGGTGCCGGTGACCCGGCGCAGGACCTCGGCGAGCGCCTCGACGTTGCCGTTCTCGTAGCGGAACTCGACGCCGGGCGCACCGGTGGACCGGGCCGTCGCGAGGTGCTCGCGGATGCTGGCGGGCCCGCTGTAGCCGAAGGGCCGCAACTGGGGTGCCAGGACGGCGAAGTAGCGCTGGGCCTCCAGGGCCTTGTCGTAGCGGCGGCCGGCGTAGCTCATCCGGGTGCCCATGTGGAGGAGGTGGTCGACGGTGGCCTCGCCGAAGGCGGTGCCCGCGAGTTCGGGGACGTACTTCACCACCTCGGTGTCGCGGTCGAGGTGACCTTCGTGGACGAGGGTGGCCGCGAGCAGGCCGAGGTAGGACTTGGCGGCCGAGGCGTTGAAGTGGGGCACGTGGGGCTCGTAGCCGTGCAGGTACTGCTCGTGGACGAGCCTGCCCCGGTGCAGCACCAGCAGGGCGTCGGTCTCGGCCTCGGCGAGCAGTTGCCCGAGGCCGAGCGTGCGGCCGCCGGGGCCGGTGAAGGAGAAGCCGTCGAGGGCCCCGGGCGGTGCGGTGGGCAGTTCCCGGGGACCGTCGCCGCCTCGCCAGACGGCGCGGCTCGGAACGGTCTCCCGGCCCGACGTGGTGTGGCGGCGGGCCCAGGCCGGATCGGTGAATCCGCGGGCCCACGTCAGGTCGGACAGGGGTGGCATGGTGGTCATACGGCAGCTCCGCTCACTCAGGCGCGCCTTCCAGAGGCCGTTACCGTACATCGTGTTCGGTAAATCGACCAGAGTCACCCGGAGCGGCCCCCGGAAGGGGCGGGCGCCTACGGCGTCAGGTCCAGGGCCCCCGGGGCGTCCGAGGGGGCCAGTCCGGTGGCCCACACCCGGCCGTAGACGGACAGGTCGCGCAGGTGGGCGGTGATCTCGGCGGCGCTGTAGCCGGTGTCGCCCTCCACCCACCAGGACAGCAGGCCGACGAGTTCGCCGGTCCAGGCCCGCGCGACGAGGTCGAGCGGGATCCGCGGCGTCGCCCCGAGCTGCGCGGCGCGGTCGCGGAACGCGGCCTCGGCGCGGGTGCGGATGAGCTCGGTGAACTCCCGCAGCGCCCGCCCGTCGCCCTCCCCCCGCAGGATCACCCGGTAGACCGGCCGCTCCTGCTCGGCGTGCTCGAAGATGTACTTCACCGGCAGCCCGGTGAAGCCCTGGGCGTGCGCCTGGCGCACCGCCGGCAGCAGGCGCTCGCGGTCCTCGGCGAGGTCGCGGACGATGCCGACGAGCAGGTCCTCCTTGTCGCGGCAGTGCGCGTAGAAGGTGGCGCGGCCGACGTCCGCGCGCTCGGTGATGTCCTCGACCGTGATCGCCTGGAACCCCTTCTCCAGGGTGAGTTCCACCAGGGCCCGGCGCAGCGCGGCGCGCGTGCGGCGGACGCGGCGGTCTCCTGCGGGCTTCGTTTCCACGTTGTCTTCCTTCTGCTCCGGACCGTTGACCTGACCCTAACGCTGCCCTTAGGTTGCCGGACACCAAACTACTTTCCGAACTAAGTGTTCGGAATCTCTGTGGAGGTGCCCATGAACCTCGGGCGGTACGTGCGCCGGACGGCCGGCCATCACCCGGACGCGGAGGCCGTGGTCTGCGGCCCGGTCCGGCTGACCTACGCGGAACTCGACGACCGGAGCGACCGGCTGGCGACCGCGCTGCGCGGGATGGGGCTGGAGCGGGGCGACCGGGTCGCGACGCTCGCGGCCAACCGCGCCGAACTGGTCGTCACCGAGGTGGCGCTGTACAAGGCGGGACTGGCCCGCGTACCCGTCAACGCCCGCCTGGGCGAGGCGGAGGTGGCGCACCTGCTGCGGGAGTCCGGGGCCCGGGTCCTGCTGACCGACGCCGGCCACCAGGACACGGTCCGGGCGGTGCTCCCCGGAACGAGCGTGAAGACGGTCCTGTGCTACGACGGCCCCGGGGAGCTGGGCCCGGGCTACGCGCGGACGCTGGCCGACACCGCCCCCGAGGCCGTCGACGTCGAGTGCGGCGAGCACGACACCGCCGTGCTCCACTTCACCTCCGGCTCCACCGGCCGCCTCAAGGCGGCGGTCCAGACCTACGGCAACCGGCTGGCCCTGATGCGCAAGTCGGTGATGAACGCGGACACCCGCGTCGGCCCGGGCGGGCGCCAGATCCTCGCCGGTCCCGTCACCCACGCCTCCGGCATGCCCCTGATGGGCGTCTTCTTCGCCGGCGGCTGCGCGATCGTCCTGCCGCGCTGGGACGCCGAGGAGTTCCTCGCCACCGTCCAGCGGGAGCGCGCCACCCACGCCTTCGTCGTCCCCACGATGGTCAACACGGTGCTCGCGCTCCCCAACGCCCGCGACTACGACCTCTCCAGCCTGCGCCAGCTGATCTACGGCGCCGCGCCGATGTCACCGGCCCGCATCCGCGCCGCCTGGGACCTGTTCGGGCCCGTGCTCTCCCAGGGGTACGGCTGCGGGGAGACCACCTCCGGTGTCCTGTTCCTGTCCACCGAGGACCACCGGCGGGCGATCGACGGGGAGGACGAGGAACTGCTCCTGTCCTGCGGGCGCCCGCTCGCCGAGGCGGACGTGCGGATCGTCGACGAGAGCGGCGCCCAGGTGCCCGACGGCGTGATCGGCGAGATCGCCGTCCGCGGCCCCGACGTCGTCCCCCGTTACCACAACGAGCCCGCACTGAGCGCCGAGTCCTTCCGCGACGGCTGGTTCCTCACCGGGGACCTCGCCCGCCGCCGGCCGGACGGCTACGTCTTCATCGTCGACCGCCGCAAGGACATGATCATCTCCGGCGGTTTCAACATCTACGCCGTCGAGGTGGAATCCGTCCTCCACCAGCACCCGGACGTCCACGAGGCCGCCGTCGTCGGCGTCCCCGACGAGCAGTGGGGCGAGGCCGTCAAGGCCGTGGTCGTCCTGCGGGACGGGGCCGGACTCACCGAGGAGCAGCTCACCGCGTTCTGCTCCGAGCGCCTCGCCCGCATGAAGAAGCCCCGCTCCGTCGACTTCGTCACCGCCCTGCCCCACAACCCCAACGGCAAGATAGACCGCCGCGCGATCCGCGAGCCGTACTGGGCGGGCGCCGAGCGCCGCGTCCACTGACCCGCCCGCAGCAGCAGCCACCGCACCAGGAACAGGAACCCCCCATGCCCTACACCCTCACCCCCTCCTACGACGACAACCCCCGCCTCCAGGACCTGGTCGTGCGGCTGCGCGGCTACCTCGCGGACGAGTTGGTCCCCTACGAACGCGAGCACGGCATCACCCCCGAGAGCAGGCTCGACCGGGCCACCCTCGAACACGTCTGGAAGCGCAGCGCCGAACTCGGCTTCTACGGCATCAGCCTGCCGCCGGAACTCGGCGGCCGGGGCCTGGGCCTCACCGAACTGTGCGCCCTGAAGGAGGAGCTGACCGCCTCCGGGGCCGCCCTGTCGCACTCCGTCCTCGGCGACCTGGGCGGGCCGCTGCGGGTGGGTGCCGTCGTCAAGTACGCCACCGAGTACCAACTGGAGCGCTACCTCCTGCCGGTCATCCGCGGCGAACGCGCCTGCTGCTTCTCCCTCACCGAGCAGGACGCCGGCTCCGACGTCCGGCGCATGACCACCACGGCCACCCCCGACGGCGACGGCTACGTCCTCAACGGGCACAAGGTCTTCAGCTCCGCCGCGCCCTTCGCCGACTTCGCGATCGTCGTCGCCCGGATGGCCGGCACGGACGAGGCCTACAGCGCCTTCCTGGTCGACCTCGACTCCCCCGGCTGCCGGGTCCTCGACGGCGAGGTCCCGATGTCCGGCCAGCAGATGGAGGGGGACGTGGTCCTGGAAGACTGCCGCGTCCCGGCGGCCAACCTGCTCGGCGAGATCGGCGAGGGCCTGCGCATCGGCATCGGCCGGGTCACCCTCAACCGGCTGCTCCACTGCCCCTCGCTGATCGGCGCCGCCCGGCGTGCCTGGGACCTCTCCGTGGCCCGCTCCAAGAGCCGGATCGCGTTCGGCCGCCCGCTGCTCGGGCTCCAGGCCATCCAGCACAAGCTCGCCGAGATGGCCACCGACATCTACGCGGCCCGTTCCATGGTCATGGCCACCGCCGCCCGGGCCGACAACGGCGCGAACATCGCGGTGGAGGCCAACATGTGCAAGCTGTTCACCTCCGAGGCGTGCTTCCGCGTGGCGGACCAGGCCGTCCAGATCCACGGCAAGGACGGCCTGACCCGGGGCCACGAGGTCGAGCAGATCTTCCGGACCCTGCGGATGTTCCGGATCGTCACCGGCACCACCGAGATCCACAAGAACGCCATCGCCAAGGCACTCGTCTGACCGGTCCCGCCACCCGGCGGCATGCCGTCGAGACCCGCTCACCGGCATGCCGCCCGGCCCGCGCCCGCAGGCCGGGACCGCCGCCCGTACGCCTGACGGCCGGCGCCCCCGGCAACGGGCCGCCACCACCACGGCCGCCCCTCCTCCGCCCGACGCCGCCCGCCCCTTGCCCCCGTACCGGGCCCGCCGGCGTCACGACCCCCTGCCCCTCCCCCACCCGCAGGAGTCACCCATGGCACCCCGCCCCCTCGTGCCCCCGCTCGACCGCACCGGCGCCCCGGCCGCCGACCCCCCGTACGACCGCCGCCGCGCCTGGCTGATCACCGCCATGATCGTCGCCTTCATGGTCATCAACTTCGCCGACAAGTCCGTCCTGGGCCTCGCCGCCGTCCCGATCATGGACGAGCTGGGCATCGACAACAGCACCTACGGACTGATCTCCAGCGCCTTCTCCCTGCTCTTCAGCCTCTCCGGCCTCCTCGTCGGCTTCCTCTCCACCCGGATATCCAGCCGGACGCTCCTGTTCGCCATGACCCTGCTGTGGGCCGTCGCCCAGTTGCCCGTCCTGATCGCCGCCACCGTTCCGGCGCTGATCGCCGGCCGCGCCCTCCTCGGCGCGGCCGAGGGGCCCGCCGCCTCCATGTCCATGCACGCGCTCTACAAGTGGTTCCCCCCGCACCGCCGCGGCCTGCCCTCCGCCCTCCAGATCGGCGGCGCCGCCCTCGGCACCCTCATCGCGGCCCCCGTCCTCACCTGGATCATCACCGGCCACGGCTGGCGCTCGGCCTTCGCCGCCCTCGCCGTCGTCAGCGCACTCTGGGGACTGCTCTGGTGGCGCGTCGGCCACGACGGCCCCTTCGACCACACCCGCGCCACCCCCGCCGACGCCGCCCCGGGAACCGGCCCGCACCGCCTGCCCTACCGACGGCTCCTCACCACCGGCACCGTCCTCGGCAGCATCTCCAGCGCCTTCGGCGCCGCCTGGGCGCTCTCCCTCAGCCACGCCTGGCTCCCCGCCTACCTGCGCACCGAACTCGGCATGACCCCGAACGCCACCGCCACCACCATCAGCGCCGTCTCCGCCGTCAGCCTCGTCCTGCTGCTGACCGTCTCCCCGCTCATGGACGCGCTCAAGTCCCGCCGCGTCTCCAGCCGCTGGTCGGCCGGCGCCACCCAGGGCATCGCGGTCTGCGTGGCCGGCTGCGCGATGGCCGCCTTCCCCTTCACCGACGCCGCCGCTCCCCGCCTGCTCCTGATCGCGCTCGCCTTCGGTACCGTCGCCGTCGCCATCCCCCTGCACTACATGACCGCCGCCGAGGTCGTCCCCACCGCCCAGCGCGGCGCCCTCTTCGGCATCGTCGCCGCCACCGGAACCCTCCCGGGGCTCGCCGCCCCCTTCCTCACCGGCCGCCTCCTCGACACCGCGGGCGATCCCGGAACGGGCTACCGCACCGCCTTCCTCGTCGCCGCTCTCGTGATGACGGCGGCGGGAGCGCTCGCCGTCATCACCGTCCGCCCCGAACACGACGCCCGGCGCCTGGGCCTGGAACCGGAGCGGGCACCGGCCCCGACCGGTCCCGGACACTGACGGCACGACGTGCGCCGGGGACACCCGAGCCCCCAACGTCCTTGTTCTGAAACAGTGTTGCAGCACGGCTGCGCGGACGACACGCGCTGATGCATCATCGGTCGCATGCTGGATCACGAGGCCTGGATTCCCACGGTCACGCAGGAGCAGAAGATGCTCCGCCTCGCCGTCATCGACTTCCTCGCAGACCAGACGGGCGACTCGCAGGGCGTGCTGCTGCGTCCCGAGGTCGAACAGCGCCAGGCGATGCTGCTGGACGCCTGGCCCGCACTGCGATGGCACCCCGACGTCCGGACCGCCCAGTTGCTCGGGCTCTCGCTCTGGTGCCGGGGCATCGGACTCGGCGACACCGAGCGGCTGGCGCGCGGGGTGGAAGTGCTGCGCCATGTCCGGCGCTTCGGCGAGGAACTGGTCCCGGCGATCCTGCTGCCTCCGCCGGAGGTGACCGATCCGGCGGAGATGATGCGGCAGTCGAGGGCGAACCCGCTGCGGGCGTTCCTCGCGCTGACGACGCTCGCCGCGCTGGTGGGCGACGGCCTCGGCTGGGGAAGCACGCCCGAGGAGGTCGAGGCGGTCGGTCTGCTGGCCGGCCTCGGTGACGGCCCGGAAGCCGGGGACGAGGTGACGGCGATCCCGGCGCTGCGCCGGTCGGTCGAGCTGCTGCCGCCGGACCACTGGTGGCGCCCCTGGGCGCTGACCGCCCTTGCCACGGCCCTGGTCCGCCAGGGGCGGTGGGCGGCGAACGCCGCCGATGCCCTGGCACTGGCCCGGGAGGCGGCGGCCCGCACCGGCCCGGACCATCCCTACCGGGCCGACATCCTCTACGCACTGGTCAACCTGCTGCGGACCTCCTGGGGTCCTGCCTGGACGGTCGACGAGGACGAGGTGGCCGAGGTACTGGCCGCCGACGACGAGTTGGTGCGGGTCGTCGCGGACGACCACCCGCACCGCCTGCAGCTGATCGACGACCTGGGGACGGCGTACTTCCTCGCTGTCCGGAACCCGGGCGAACGCCGCTGGGCTGACCGCTACCTGGCGCGCGGGCGGCTGTCCGTCGCACAGCCCCGGGACTCCGCCGACGAGGCCGCGCTGGCGGCGTTGAACTTCGCCGAGCACTTCACGACGCTCGCCACGGACAACCCGGGAGAACTGCTGGAGGAGTGGCAGGCCCTCGCCCGGGCAGCGCTCGCGGCAGCCCCGGCCGGTTCGGCGCTGCGGGACGCCGCGGCCGTGCTGCTCGCCGACGCGCTGCGGGTCACCGCGGAGCGTCGGCGGGACCTCGCACCGGCCACCGAGGCGATCGCGATCTGCCGCGAGGTGCTCCGCGACGGGGCCGGACCGCGCCCCGGGGAGTCCCCGGAACAGGAGCAGCGCCGGCGGAAGGCCCGCACGGAGGCGCAGGCGCGGCTGGCCCGGCTACTGGCACTCCGCGGCACCCTCAGCGGGGACAGCCAGGATCTCGGCGAGGCCCGGGGTCCCGCCCCGCATCCGCCGTCCGCCCCCGCACCGCCGCAGGAACCGGGCCGACCCGATCCCGACACCCTGCTGGGGCGGCTGCACGGCGCCCTCGGCGCGCTGGGCGGCCTCGACCCGGTCGTGCGCAAGCTCCAAACGGCCCAGGACACCGAGCACCTCGGCCCCGCCGAGATCGCCGAGATCACCGCCCGCCTGCAGCGAGTCGCAGACGATCTCGCACCGTTCGAGTCGCTGCTCCCGGGCGCGGCCGAAATCCGTTCAGCGATGGCCGAGATCACCGGGGTGCAACGCGAGCTCACGGCGGAACCGGGCGGGACGCCGGCCGAGACCATGGCGGTGGAGCAGCTGCGCGCCATCGGGGGCCGTCTGGTCCAGGCGCTGGACCCGCTGGCCGAGCACCTCCCGCAGACGGATACCGCACAGCGCCTGGTGCGGGCCGACTTCCTGGCCGGTGCCGGGGAGCAGCGGGAGGCCGAACAGCTCTACCAGGACCTGCTGGCCGGACTGCCGCCGGACGTCCCCGAGCACGCGCAGGCCCTGCACGGACTGGCGAAGTCCCGGCTCACGCGGGCGAAGGCCACCTGGGCGGCGGGCGAGCCCTGGCGGTCGGCTGCGGCCGACGCCTGGCAGCAGGGGTTGGCCGATGCGGAGCGCTACGCGAGCCACCCGCTGGCCGCGCCCGCCGAGACGGCGGGGCTCGCCGCCCTGGCGGTCACGCTGGCCGAGCAGCGCGCCGACTGGCCGGCCTGCGCGCCGTTGCTCGCCCTCGTGGTGCGTGGGCTCACCGGACTGGCCTCCCAGCGGCTCTCGATCGAGGATCGTGAACGGCTGCTCGGACGGCACGCGCGGACCCTGGGCGCGGACGCCTGTGTCGCCGCTCTGCTGGCCGGTTTCCAACCAGCGGACGCGCTGGGCCTGTTGGAGGCGGGCCGGGGGCTGCTGCCGACCGTCCGTCTCGGGTCCCTGACCGAACTCGAAGCCCTGAGAAGGGTGTTCCCGCAGATCTCGGCCCGATTCACGGAGGCCACCGAGGAGTTGGAGCGGGCCAACCGGGCCCCGGACGCGCTGATGCGCCGGCGCGGCGATGCCCGCACGGACCGCAAGCACCGGGCGGCCGATCGCTGGGAGACGGAGCTGGCCGCGATCCGGCGCTTGCCGGGCTTCGCGCGGTTCCTGGAGGTTCCGGACACCGCGGACCTGCGCCGTCTCGCGGCGTGCGGCCCGGTGGTGGCGGTCAGCCCGCACCACGCCGGGACGTACGCCGTACTGGCCGCCGCGGACGGTGTGGAGGCGGTCCGGCTGCCGGGTGTGACCGAGCCCGTGGTGCGGGACTGGCTGGACCGGCTCGCGCTCGCCGACGGCGACGCGGCTGGCGCGGCCCGCCAGGGAGCGGTCCGATCGGTGCTGTGGGAGTTGTGGCCGACGGTGGCGGAGCCGGTGCTCGGCGCCCTCGGCCTGCTCGACGCGCCGACGGACCCGGCCGACCGACCGCGCCTGTGGTGGCTGCCGGCCGGGCCGGCGGCCTTCCTGCCCCTGCATGCGGCGGGACGGTTCGGCGCGGACGGCGGGGAGGACGGACAGCTTCCCGGGCAGAACGTGCTGGATCTGGTCGTCTCCTCGTACACACCGAGCCTGCGTGCCCTGCGGCAGGCGCGGCACCGGCCGCCGCGTCCGGGCGGTCCCGCCGGGGTGCTGGGCGTCGCCGCGCCGGGCCAACCTGGGGCACCGTCCCTGCAGTTGGCCGAGGACGAGGTCCTGGACGTGCTGGACCTGGTGGGCGAGGGGACGGCCCTGGTACGTGAGCAGGCGTCGCTGGGCGCGGTGCTGTCGGGGCTGCGGTCCCACCCGTGGCTGCACTTCTCCGGACACGCCCTCGCACCGCCCGCCGACCCGGACCGGCCGGGCATCGGTGCGCTGCTGCTGGGCGACGGCAGTCGGCTCACACCGCAGACCGTCGACTCCCTGGACCTGCCCGCCGCAGAGCTGGCGTACCTCTCCGGCTGCGGAACGGCACGCGGTACGGGGGCGCTGCCCGACGAGTCGGTGCACGTGACCGCGGCCCTGCACCTCGCCGGGTACCGGGACGTGGTGGGCACGCTGTGGCGGGTGTTCGACCGGCCCGCGTTCGCGACCGCCCGGGCCTTCCACGAGCAGTTGGCGGCCGACCCGGCCGGCGGGCCGGCGACGGCCCTCGACGCCGCCGTGCGGGCGCTGCGCCGGGACCGCCCGGACCGCCCGGACCTGTGGGCGCCCTACCTGCACCTCGGACCATGACCGTCCGCACCGCCGCCGGCCCCGGACCGGCGACCACCCGAGCGAAGAGAGCCACGCCATGACCCCCGACGAGCTGTACGCCCGCTACCGCACCCTGCTCGACCCGGACCGCACCGACCCGGGTGAAGGGACCCCGGCCGTCGACGTGTCCGGAGCACCTGCCCGGTTCGACGTGCGCGAGCAGGTCCGCCGGGCCTTCGAGGAGCACCCGGACGCCGGATTCGTCCGGCTGCTCGCAGGGGCGGAGTTCGTCGGGAAGGTCCGCGGTGACGAAGCCGCCGACCCGGACGGCGGGCACCGAGCGGTGGGCGGCGACTCGGCGATGCTCGGGCTGGCGGGGCACCCGGGCGCCGTCTCGGCGATCCGGCTGGTCTGCGCGGACGTGAACTGCGCCGCCGAGCAGTACGTGAACTACGTCGACGACCCGCTGCCGGTCTGCGAGGTCTGCGGCGGCTGGACGGACTGCGCGGAATGACCATCGGCGCGTTCGCCAAACCGGTCACCTCGCTGTTCTCCGGTCGCTTCTTCGTGGTCTCCGTCCTGCCGACCAGCGCGGCGGCCCTCTACCTCCTGGTGCTGTGGAAGGCCGGTGCCCCGGGGCCGGTGGAGTTCGGCCGGGCGTGGTCGGCGCTCGGCAGGACCGGGGCCGGCGGGATCGTCGCCCTGGTCCTGCTGGTCGCCATCGCCGCGAAGATCTCCGAGCCGTTCCAACTGGTGGTGCTGCGCTGGCTGGAGGGCGCGTGGCCGCACCGGCTGCGCCGGCTGACCGACTGGTGCGTCCATCGGCAGAGAACCAAGCGGGGCGACGTGGACGCCCGGGTCCCGGCGGGCTCCACGCCCGAGGTCGTCCACCGGTCCGGCCTGAACGTGGTGCTCGCCGCCCGCCGCTACCCCCGCCCCCACGAGGACCACCTGCTCCGGCCGACCGCGCTCGGCAACGTCCTCACCGCCACCGAGCTGCGGGCCGGGAGGCCGTACGGTCTGGACGCCGTCACCGTCTGGCCGCTGCTGGAGCCACTGCTGGACGACAAGGTCCGGGCAGCAGTCGCGGACCGCCGGGACTCGATGGACGCGCTGGCACGGTTGAGCGTCACCAGCGCGCTGCTCGTGCCGCTCTCGCTCTGGCTGCTCTGGCGGTCGGGGTGGTGGCTGCTGTTGGCAGCGGGTCTGGTGGCACTGTCGCGCCTGGCCTACCTCGCGGCCGTGCAGGCGGCCCTGGCGTTCGGCGAGTGCGTCGTGTCAGCCGTCCACCTGCACCACCTCGACCTGCCGAGGGCACTCCACCTTCCGCTGCCGCCGGACATCGTCGCGGAGGTCGCCCAGAACAGGCGGCTCACGAGGTTCCTCCTCCAGAACGGCCGGCTGGGCCTTCCCTACGAGCACCCCGCTCCCGCCACGCCCGATCCCGCCGCCCCGCCGACGACCCCGCCGGCCGCACCGCCCGCCCCCGCACCGGTGCCGCCGCAGGCCGGTGAGCCGGGTGCCACGGCGGGGTGGTAGCGGCGCGCTCGCCGAGAAGCCGCCCCGCGTTCGGCGGAGTCCGGCGCTTTTCGATTCTAGGTAAGGTTAGGCTAACCTCATCGGCGTGAATGCCGGTGAAGAGATCCCCGCGGCCGATCGTCCCCGCGGCCATGACCTGTCGGCCACGGGTGTCACCGTGGCGTACGACGGAGTCGACGTCGTGCACGACGCGTCGTTGACGCTGCGGGCCGGCGAAGTGACCGTGCTCGTGGGTCCGAACGGCAGCGGCAAGTCGACGCTGCTGCGGACGCTCGCGCGGCTTCAGCGGCCGCGGACCGCCGCGATCGTCATCGACCAGGACACCGATGGCCTCGCCCTGTCCCCCCGCGAGTTCTCGCGCCGGGTGGCCCTGCTGACCCAGGGTCGCCCGACCCCGAGCGGGCTGACCGTCCGGGACGTCGTCGACTTCGGCCGCTACCCGCACCGGGGCCGCTGGGGCAGGACGGACCCGGACGGCCGGGCCGCCGTGGACCGCGCGCTCGGACTGACCGGCGTCGCGGACCTCGCCGAGCGCGGCGCCGAGCACCTGTCCGGAGGGCAGCTCCAGCGCGTCTGGCTGGCCGGCTGCCTCGCCCAGGAGACCGGTGTGCTGCTCCTCGACGAGCCCACGACCTACCTCGACCTGCGGTACCAGATCGAACTCCTGGACCTCCTCCGGGACCTGGCGGACGACCACGGGATCGCCGTCGGCGCCGTCCTGCACGACCTCGACCAGGCCGCGGCCGTCGCCGACCGGATCGTGCTGCTCCACGCGGGGCGGGTCGTCGCCGACGGCAGCCCCGAGGACGTCCTGACAGCGCGGCGCCTGACCGACGCGTACGGCATCCGCATCGAGGTCGACACCGACCCCCTCACCGGCCGGCTGCGCACCCGCGCGATCGGCCGGCACCACACCCGGATCGAAAGGCTCAGCACCACCCCATGAAGCACCTCGCCGTGACCACGGCCGCCATCGCCGCCGCAGCTCTTGCCCTGACCGCGTGCGGGACCACCGAGCCGACCGCCGGCGACACCAGGAACAGTGCCGAACGCATCACCCTCACCGACTCGACCGGAACCGAGGTCGAGCTCGACGGACCGGCGAAGAAGGTCGTCGGCACCGAGTGGAACGTCGTCGAGAGCCTCGTCTCGCTCGGCGTCGCCCCCGTCGGCGTCGCCGACGTCAAGGGCTACCGGAGCTGGGACACCGCCGTACCGCTCAAGAACGAGCCCAAGGACATCGGAACGCGCGGCGAGCCGAGCATGGACGCCATCGCGTCCCTGGCGCCGGACCTCATCGTCGCCACCAACGACCTGCCGCCGGCTGCCGTGACGCAACTGCGCAAGGTCGCCCCGGTCCTGGAGCTGAAGGCCGCCGACGCCGCGGACCCGATCGGCCGAATGACCCTGAACCTCGACCTCATCGCCCGGGCCACCGGCACCACCCAGGAGGCCGAGAAGCTCAAGAAGGGCTTCCAGGCGAAGCTCGACGAGGGCAGGAAGGCCCTCGCCGACGCCGGTCTCGGCGGCGCGCAGTTCGCCTTCGCCGACGGCTACGTCGTCGCCAACCAGGTCTCGGTCAGGCCGTACACCGGCGGTTCGCTGATCGGCGCGGTCAACGAGAAGCTCGGTCTGAAGGACGCCTGGGGCGTCAAGGGCGACGAGCTCTACGGCCTCGGCACCACCGACGTCGAGGGCCTCACCAAGCTCGGCGACGTGCACTTCGCCTACATCGGCAACGAGGAGGACAAGGACAGCACGCCGTTCACCGGGTTCCTGGCCAAGGACTCCGTCTGGACCTCCCTTCCGTTCGTGGCGAAGGGCAACGTGCACCGGCTGCCCGACGGCATCTGGATGTTCGGCGGCCCCGAGTCGATGAACAAGTACGTCGACTCCGTCGTGAAGGCGCTGAAGAAGTAACCCGATGGCCGTCACCGCAACCACTCCCGCCACCCGCCCGTCGGCGGCCACGTCCCGGACGGGAACGGCCGCGGTGACGGTCACCGTGGTCCTCCTCGTCACGGCCCTCGCCCTCGTCGACCTCACCCAGGGCACCGCCGCGGTCGGCGCGCCCGAGGTCTGGAAGGCGCTCACCGGCCGGGCCGACCCCGCCGACGCCTCCGTCGTCGTCGCCTCGCGACTGCCGAGGATGACGGCGGGGCTGCTCGTCGGGGCCGTGCTCGGCACGGCGGGCGCCGCCCTGCAAGCCGTCAGCCGCAACGTGATCGCCTCACCCGACACCCTTGCGGTCAACGCCGGCTCCTACCTCGCCCTCAGCACGGTCGCCGTCACCGGTGTCTCGCTGCCGCTGTTCGCCTCCTCCGGCGTGGCGTTCGGCGGCGGCCTCGCGGCGGCGGCCGTCGTCCTCGGCCTGTCCGGCCTGGGCGCCGGCACCGTCCGACTCGTCCTCGCCGGCAGCGCCCTGACGCTCGGCCTCACCGCCGTCACCGAGGGGCTGCTCCTGCTGTTCCCCCAGCAGACGGCGGGCCTCTACCAGTGGAACCAGGGCAGCATCGCCCAGAGCGGCTTCAACGGTGTGCTGCAGCTGGCCCCGGTCGCCGTCCTCTCCCTCGCCGGGCTGCTCCTCGTCGCCCGCCGGGTCGACGCCCTGGCCCTCGGCGACGACGCCGCCCGCGGCCTCGGCGTCCCCGTCCGGACCACCCGGATCACGGTGGTCGTGCTCGCAGCGCTGCTCTCCGCGGCGGCCGTCACGCTCGCCGGGCCGATCGGCTTCGTCGGCCTGTGCGCCCCCGTCCTGGTCCGCTTCCTCGCCCGCCGGCTCCGCGCGTTCACCCGGGCACGGGCGGCCCTTCCGCTCGCGGGCCTGGCCGGTGCCGCGCTGGTCCTGGGATCGGACGTGCTGCTGCGCACCTGCGTGCCGGCGGACGTCGCGGTCGCCGTGCCGACGGGCGTCGCCACCAGCCTCGTCGGCGCCGTCTTCCTGATCGTCATGGCCACCCGCGTCCGGGACACCGCGGGAGCCGCCGCTGCCGAACGACTGCGCATCAGGAGCCGCACCGTCTTCCTCGCCACCACGGCCGTACTGGTGGCCGTGCTCGTCTGCGTGACCGTCGCCGCCGTGCTGCTGGGCGACAGCAAGCTGCTGCTGGGCGACGTGGCGAACTGGGCCCAGGGCAGGGCCGGCCGGGCCGTCGGCTTCGTCCTGGACACCCGCACGCCCCGGGTCCTCGCGGCACTCCTGGCGGGGGCGGCGCTCGCCCTGGCCGGAACGACGGTCCAGGCCGTGACCCGCAATCCGCTCGCGGAGCCCGGTGTCCTGGGTGTCTCCGGCGGGGCCGCGCTCGGCGCCGTGCTGCTGGTGACGACGGTTCCGCAGGCCGGCTCGTGGAGCGTCGCCGGTGCCGCCTTCGCGGGCGCCGCGGCCAGTTCCCTGCTCGTCTTCGGGCTCGCCGCGCGCGGCGGGTACCAGCAGAACCGGCTCGTCCTCGTCGGGTTCGGCGTCGCCACCGGGACCTCCGCACTGATCAGCCTGCTCATCGTCCTCACCGACCCGTTCAACGCGACGAAGGCCCTCACCTGGCTGTCGGGTTCCACCTACGGGCGGACCCTGCCGGATGTCGTGCCGCTCGCGATCGTCCTCACCGTCGGCGTGTTCGTCGCGGTGGTACGGCGCACCGAGCTCGACCTCGTCTCGCTCGACGAGGACACCCCGAAGCTCCTGGGACTCGACCTGTCCCGGGGGCGCCTGGGCTTCCTCGTGCTGAGCGTCCTGCTCAGTGCGACCGCCGTGGCAGCCGCGGGGACGATCGGCTTCGTGGGCCTGGTGGCTCCGCACGCGGCCCGCGCACTGGTCGGCCGGCCGCACGCACGGGTGGTTCCGGTCGCGGTGCTGCTGGGCGCCGTGCTGGTCTGCGCCGCGGACCTGCTGGGCCGAACCGTGATCGCGCCGGCCCAGCTGGGCGCCGGCCTGATGACCGCGGTGATCGGCACGCCGTACTTCCTCCACCTGCTCGTCCGCGGCCGCCGGTAGGCCGCGCACGGCACCACGCGAACGGCGCCACGCGAACGGCACCACGCGAACGGCGCCGGGGAACCCGAAGCGGGCTCCCCGGCGTCGGCCGTTCCGGGTGGAGGCGGTGGAGAGCGGCCCCCGCGGCGTGGTGGCCGGGTGGCCGGGTGGCCGGGTGGCCGGGGGAAGAACTCTTGGGGGGCGGGGCGCCGCCCGGGCCGGATACCGGCTGGCCGGAGCATCCAACAACCCCGTAAACATGGTGAGTTGCAGAACGCTCGCCGTTGTCGCGGCGTGGCCGGGTGGTGAGGATGGGCGCACCTCCGGCCGGTGGGGCCGGGTGGGTGATGCCCGGGAGGGATCTTCGATGCGTTCGACGGCTGCCCGTGTGATGACGGGTCTCGCGGTTGCGCTGTGTGCGGTGGCGGTACCGGCGCCGGCGGCGATGGCCGATCCGCCGACCGGGGTGGTGCCGGCCGCCACCGACCTGGTGGGGGTCGGGGCGGACACCACGCAGGGGTTCATGAACCAGACGTCCGACGACTACGACGCCACCGTCCTGCCCGGGCAGCCGCGGCTCTACAGCTGGGACGCGATCGGGACCAGCCCGATCACGACCAAGGCCGGAGCGGCGGTCATCACGCGTCCCGACGGCAGCCTGGCCGGGTTCAACGCGCTGGCGCTCCTCACCGGTTCGACCGTGGACTACGTCCGCTCCGCACGCCAGCCGGCGGCCGGCCCCAACCCCCAGCCGTACATCTTCGTACCGTTCGCGCGCGACGCGGTCACCTGGGCGGCCAAGGCCGGCGGCCACGCGCCGGCCAACCTGACCCCCAGCCAGCTCAATAGCATCTACCAGTGCACCGCCACCACCTGGAACCAGCTCGACCCGTCGTGGATCAACGCCACCATCAGGCCGGTGCTCCCGCAGGCGAACTCGGACACCCGCGCCGCGTTCCTGAAGGCCATCGGCGGCGGCACGCCGGTGACCCCGGGCGCCTGCGTGACCTCCGGTCCGCGCAACGACCGCGGCACCGACCCGCTGCTCAACGACGACGACGTGGTGTTCCCGTACTCGGTCGGCGCCTACGTCGACCAGGTGTACCGCGGCCACGGCACCGCGATGGACTCGCCCGGCCCGCTCACCCTCCGCGCCGTCAACGGAATCGCGCCCGTCGACAGCACGACGAACAGCATCAACCCCGCCTTCGCCGGCACCGTCCACGGTCGCGTGCTGTGGCACGCCTTCCGCACCGCCGACTACACCGCCACCACCGCCCGCGGCATCGCCCTGCGCAAGATCTTCGGCCCCGTCTCCGCCACCACCGGCTGGATCTGCGGCCACCCGGCCGCGATCACCGGCTACGGGTTCCTCACGACCCCCAACTGCGGCACCACCGTCTACGCCACGGGCATCAGCCTCTGAGCCGTGACCGGGGCACGCCCTTCCCCTCCCACGGCGCGGCAACAGGGCCGGCCGACCGCTCGCGAGTGGCGGCCGGCCGGCCCGGGGGCCCTCACGGGGCTCGTCGTGGCAACGGCCCGTCGGGTGTCAGCCGGCCGGGTTCGTGCCGCCCGGCCAGCAGTAGGGCAGGCCGGGGATCGGGCCCCAGTTCGGGCCGCCGGAGAAGTACACCGCGCTCACCCAGACACGGGCGTTGCCGGAGTCGTCGTCGGTGTTCACCCACCAGTTGTTCGAGTAGCCGAGGTCGTGGTACGATTCGCCCTTGGCCTGGCAGTACGAGTAGGTGCTCGCGTTGGCGTAGAGCACGCCGACCGGGCTCCCGCCGATGTTCGTGCCGTAGCTCGGGCCCGTCGCCCAGGTCGGGGTGGTGATCGGGGTGGTGAAGTCGAGGGGCGCGGCGGCTGCACTGCCGGCCCCGAGACCGACGACACCGGCGGAGAGCGCGGCGCCCATCAGGGCTGCGGCGGCCGTCCGGCCGGCCTTTGCGAAGATGCCCATCGGTAATGACTCCTCGTCGTCAGTGCCCGTGACTCGGGCGACGAATCGACTATTGGTCAGCTCCTGCCCGTCCCGCACCAGGTTTCGGCCAGAACCGAAACCCACTGGTAGCGCCACTGATCCGATTCGACAATCCTCAACCATGTGGTGTTCACGTCAGTTGACGGAGCAACAAGATGTGGCGGAGGAGGGGAACGAGTCGGATGGTGCTGCGGATCCACTTCACCGCCGAGGACCTGGCCCGGGTGGTCCTGATCCCGCCGGGCGGGCCGATGCTGGGCGAGACCGTGCTGAGCCTGCAACTGCTCCGGCGCACCGACCAGCCGCTGCGCTTCGACCACTGGCGCCGGCGGGTGCTCCGCCGGCGCGGCCCCGAACTCCACCTGCTCCGCGCGCTCGTGCCGCCCGCCGACTGGGTGCCCGACCTCCTCACCCCGCTCCGCGACCGGACCGGTCCGGAGGGCGTCGAGGCGATCGCCGCGACCCCGGCCCGCCGGATCGCCACCGACCTCGCCGGACTCGACCACCGCCACCGCCGCCCCGGCACCCGCCCGCCCGCCTGGACCCGGCGGCTGGCCGACGGCGACCGGGACGCGCTCGACGCCGTCGTCCGGGCGCTCACCGCGTACCACGCACACGCCGTCGCCCCGTACGAACGCGGTATCCGGGCCCTCCTGGAGGCCGACTGGGCGGCCCGGACCCGCACCATGGCCACCCGGGGCGTCGACGCCCTGCTGGCGGAGCTGCACCCGGGCGTCCGCTGGCGTCCGCCCGTCCTCGAACTGCCCTCCGCCGGTGAGCGGGACGCCCATCTGGAGGGACGCGGCCTGGCACTGGTCCCACTGTTCTTCTGCGGGCCCGCCCCGCGCGCGCTGATCAACCCGGTCGACCGGCCGACCGTCGCCTACCCGCTGCCGTACGACCCGCTCAGGACCGACCCGTTCATGCCCCCGCGCCAGGACGACGGCGGCCTCGCCGCCGTCCTGGGCCGCACCCGGGCCGCGGTGCTGCGGGAGGTCGCCGCCGGCCCGGGCGCCACCACCGGCTCACTCGCCCGCACCCTCGGGGTCTCGCTCGCCACCGCGTCCGAACACGCCGCCGTACTGCGCCGCGCGGGGCTGCTCACCAGCCACCGCCAGCGCTCCACCGTGCTGCACACCATCACGCCGCTCGGTAGCGACCTGCTCGACTCGGCCGCCCGAGGCCCCGGGGCTGCCACTGCCGCCCGACCCGGCGCCCGCCCCGGCGCCCGGCCCGGCTGACGCACCCGGCTCACCGCCTGCGCGTCACCGGCAGCACGGGCGCGGAGGGCGCGGCCCACAGGGGGATCACCTCGACGACGGCGGCGGTGCCGCGCGAGGCGCTCTCGGCGGAGGTCCCGGGGACGGCGGCCCGACGGCCGGTCCGGATGTTGGCGGCCACGGTGTTCACTGAGGTCATGGCCAGGAACCTACCGGCCGGGTCCGACAGGGCGGCCCGGCCGCGCGCCGATCCCCCGCGACGGCCGGGCGGGGGACCGGCAGGGCACCTCGGCGGGCAGCTGCGGGAGGCCGGAGTCGGCCCGACCGCGAGCCGTCGTGGGAGGGCGGGGAGCTGCCGAGGAATCGGTCACGGCAGAACCCCGGTCCGTCGCAGATCGGGGTTCTGCATCTCCCGGACACCGGCGGGACACGGGCTCTAGCCTGACGCCGTGACGAGTCGAACTCGAACCTCCCGAACAGGCGCCGCTGCCGTTGTGGCCACCGGCCTCGTGCTCCTCACCGCCTGCGGGGGCGGCGACGGCAAGACGAGACAGGTCGGCTGGTACCGCACGGTCGACAACCTCTGCGCGGTGGTGGGCGACCCCGGCCTGCCGGGGGAGCTGAGGAGCACCACACCGGTGACGAGCGACGGGATCACGAGCGACCCGTCCAACGCGTTCAGCTGCAGCTACACCGGCGGTCCCGGCACGGAGGACTGGCGGGTGGGCATCAGCGCGATGGTCTTCAAGGCGGCCCGTGGCTGTCACTGGCTGGCGGTCGAGGCGAGCAGCGCCAGGTCCCCGCTCGGCGGTCCCAAGCCGACCGAGACGCGGAAGTTCGAGACGACCGACGGCGGGGGGCTCGGCCAGGAGGGCTACCAGTTGTCGGTCCGGCACCCGCTCACCGACACCATCCCCGGGCCGGTCAACCAACTGAGCTTCGATTCGGGTGTTTGCGACGGGAACCTGCGCCTGACGGTCAGTGTCGACTACGGCGCGGGCTCGGGGATGTCCGCAGACTACCCGGGCGCGCTCGACAAGGCGGAGGAGGCGTCGCGGAAGAAGGCCGCCGAACTGCTCAAGCGGACGCTGGAGAAGCTGTACGAGCGCCCGATGAGCCCGCAGCCGACGGCACCGTGACGGCGGGCGCAACGAAGCGGGCCTGCCCGGTGCGTCAGCGGCGGGCATACAGGGCGAACATCCGGCGTGCGGTGCTCTGCAGGTCCCCGGTGCCCGCGCCGTCGGAGAACCCGACGACATTGGCGACCGCCCCCGCGAGCGCCGATCCGAACGCGGTCGCGGTGAGCTGGACCGTCGTGACCGAGGAGCCCGCGAGGTCCTGGTCCTCGTCCGGCGTCAACTGCAGGACCCTGGTGAGCAGATGGGGCCACGCCATGCCGATCCCCCAGCCCAGTACGAGCAGTGCGGCACTCACCGCGGCGATCGCCGCGACCGTGCCCGAGTGCACCGGACCGGCGAGGAGGAGTCCGGCGAGCCCGACGAGGGAGATTCCCCGACCTGCGAAGACGTCGCGAACCGGGGCTCGCCCGACGGGGCGGCCGAGGACGTACAGCCCGGGCGCCGCGGTCACGCCGTCCTCCTGAGCGAGAACTCCGTTGCTCGCGCCGGGCGGGGCGTCGGTGGCCTGGGACCTCCCGACCCCGCCGCGCTGCTCCCCCGAGGACGTCTGCCGGGCCGTCGCGGCGCACGCGGCGACACCGGGGCCGGACGAGTGGATCACCGGCGGCCTCGTCGGTTCGCCGGCCACGGAGAAGCTCGCGGCCGTCGGGATGCCGGCCCCCTGTCTCCCGCACGCCTGCTCCACCCACGGGCCGGAGGCCGGGGACGCGTCGACCAGGACGGCGCTGGACGCGATCGCGGTCGTGCGCGAACGGCACGGGTCGCGGCCGGCCTTCCCCACCGCGCACACCGAGTACGTCGCCCCGCCACCGCTCCCGGCCCGGCCGCCGTCACGGACTCAGCGTCATATGACTGATGCGAGAGGGATGCACCGCACCCGACAGTGATGATCGACGGGTCTCACGACAGAGCACAAGCACACGAGGGCTTGACATGACTCACACGTGGTCAATCACCGGCGCGGCCCAGGACTTCGGTCGACCGGAGGCCGTGGTGGACAACGCCGGACACGCCAACAGCGGCCTGACCGGCCAGGCGGCGGACGAGGACCGGCCGAACGGAGCGGACGTGGACAGCAGCCGACTCTTCGACGGTGTCGCGCACCGCCGTCAGCCCACCGTTCCCATCCCGCGCCGCTCGGGTTCACCGCTGCGCGACTACGTCCTGCACAGCCTTCCCACCGCCCTCGACGACCTCTCGAACGGAAACCTGACACATCATCAATTAGCAGACTTTCAGGAACAGATGCTCCGCGACATCACTCCGCGGTGCCTCTCCGAGGACGACGAGGGGACCGCGCGCCTCCTCCAGCTCGACCTGCTCTTCCTGCTCAACGGCTATGCGCCCGCGGGGCCGCAGGCCGCGCCCCTCGCCCTGACCGGGCTGGTGTCCGCCCAGTGCGGCAGGTTCCCCGCCCTGGACCCCCATCTGAGCTACGAGCTCCTGATCGACGTCAACTGCGAGGAGTACCGGCGCAGCGGGGACGTCCGGGTGTTCTCCGCGGGCCGGGACGCCGCCCTCGAACGGGACTTCTACCTCGGCCACCACCTGTCCGAGCCCTGGGCCAGATCGGCCGCCTACGGCCTGCGTTCGCTGCTGCTGCCGGCGGCTGCCGCCCGACCGGCCGCGGTCCTCGACGACGTCGCCGAGTCCCTTGTGGAGTTCACGCGGTACATGGCCAGGTACCGCAGGCTGTCACAGCAGGCGTTCAACCGGTTCCGCCCCTACCACATGGGGCATCCCGGCGGCCCGCGCGGCGCGAGCGGTGCGTTCATGCCCAGTGTCCACCTCCTCGAACTGGCCCTGCTGCCGCCGTCGGAGGAGTACGGCATCTTCCTGGACCAGTCGATGTCCTACTTCCCCTCGTGGTCCCGGCCCGTCATCGCGCGGTGGCGCGGCGACTCCGTCCGCGGGGCGAACGTGCACCAGCGGCTGCGGGACGGGCGGCTGGTGCTCGACCGCGCGGACCGCGACCGGCTGGTCAGGGTGATCGACAGGTTCGTGGACTTCCGGATGGCACACCTGGGCGTCACCCGGCACGCGCTCCCCGAGGCCTTCCGGGACCGGACCGGGCTGACCCGTCGCGGCATCCGCGAGCAGGGCGGCGAGCACGGCGTCCTGGACGGACGGGACCCCGGCACGTCGGGGTTCAGCGTCCGGCACGTGCTCACCAACGCGGTGTACCGCCTCCTGGCGCTCCGCGCCGACCTCGCCCACCCCGGCTCCGCTCCGGCCAACCAGTAGGCAGGCAAACGATGTCAGCATTCCGTGTCGCGGTCGTCGACGCGTTCGGCTCGTCGTTCGGGTTCACCGGCGCGTTCGGCGCGCTGGGCGGCGAGGTGGTCCAGGTCCGGAGCACGCCCCTCCCACCGGTCGGCGTCGACCCGGTGGACGACCGGGCCTTCGGTCACGTACTGGTCCACGACGGCGAGTTGGACGTCCTGGCCGCCCGGCTCGCCGCACTGGGACCGGTCGCGGTCCTGGCCGGTCGCGAGACCGGGGTGGAGCTCGCCGACGCCCTCTCCGAGCGGCTGGGGCTGGCGTCCAACGGCACGGCCCTGAGCAGCGCGCGGCGCGACAAGTACGCGCAGATCGAGACGGTCAAGGCGCGGGGCGTCCCCGGCATGCGGCAGCTGCGCACCGGTGACGAGGCCGAACTGCTCGCCTGGCACGAGGAAGTGGGCGGGACCGTGGTCGTCAAGCCCCTGCGCGGCTACTGGGGTGACGGCGTGTCGTTCTGCGACCGGCCGCAGGACTCGGCCGCCGCGCTGCGCAGGCTGCTCGGCCGTCGTGCGGTGCTGGGCGAGCCGGTCACCGAGGTCGTCGCCCAGGAGTACCTGGTGGGCGCCGAGTACATCGTGAACACGGTCAGTTGCGCGGGTGTGCACCAGCTGACCGACGCCTGGCGCACCGAGCGGATCGAGGCCAACGGGGTGCGGGACCTGATGACCGCGCAGGTGCTGCTGCGCTCCGACGACCAGCCGGTCGGCGAGCTCTTCGACTACGGCCGCCGGGTGCTGGACGCCCTCGGCATCCGGTACGGCGCGGCACACCTGGAGATCAAGCTGACGCCGGACGGCCCACGGCTGGTCGAGGCGGGCGCCCGCGTATCGGGGCTGCCCTACTACACGGCCGAGGTCCTGGGCGAGGGCCAACTGGAGTGGGCCGTCGACGCCTACGTCCGGCCCGAGCGGTTCCGCGCCCGGGCCGGCCGGCCCTACCGGCGGCGGCACGCGTTCGCCTGGGCGGCGCTGGTCGCCCCGGCCTCGGGACGGCTGCGGTGCTACCGCGCGCTGGACCGGGTCGAGCGGCTGGCGAGCTTCCGCTCCCTCACCGTACTGGTGAGGCCCGGCGACGCGATCACCGCGACGACCTACGATCGCGAGTACCCGGCCACCCTGACGCTCAGCCACCCGGTGGACGCCGTCCTGCAGCGCGACCTCAACACGGTGCGCTACCTGGACGGCCCCGGGATGTACGAGATCACCCCGGCGGCCGGTTGACGGGTTCGCCCTCCGGCCGACCGCCTCGCGGGGCCCACCGCGGACTGGGACCGTGGTCCCGGTGCCCCGCCCATCGGCGGGTGAGGCAAACCCCCGGGCCGATCGGGGGGCGCAGCGGATGGTCCGAGTAACCCCGGGGCGGCGAGGGTTGGGGCCATGAACACACGAAAGTTCCTGCTCACCACCCTGCTCGTCCCGCTCGGCGCCACCCTGGCCCTCGCCCCGGCCGCCTCCGCCGCCGCCCCGCCCGCCCCGCCGTCCGCGTCGGCCTCCGCCGAGGCCGCCGCGTTCCACTCCCCCGACGCCGCCCTCGGCCGGGTGGCGCACCCGCTGCGCACCACCGAGCCGTACGGCGGCCTGGCCGACCTGCGTCCGCTCGGCCGGATGGTCGGCGACGCCACCGTGGTGGGCCTGGGCGAGGCCACCCACAGCTCGCACGAGTTCTTCACCGTCAAGCACCGCGTCTTCCGCTACCTGGTGGAGGAGAAGGGCTTCCGGACCTTCGCCCTCGAAGCCGCCTGGAGCAGCGGGCTGCGGATCGACGCCTACCTCCTGCGCGGCGAGGGCGACTTGAAGCAGATCATGGACGAGGAGTTCCAGGGCACCTACCGGTGGTGGAACAACGCCGAGTACCGCGACCTGCTCCAGTGGATGCGCGCCTACAACGTCGGCCACCCCGGCGACCCGGTCCGCTTCGTCGGCGACGACAACGGGTTCGCCGGGGCCGAGCTGTACGACAAGGTCGGCGCCTACGCGGCCGCCGCCCGCCCCGAACTCGCCCCGCAGCTCGGCGAGCTGTACCGGGGCCTGCGGCCCGCCACCGACGCCGCGACGTACGTCGACGACTACCTCTCGAAGCCGATCACCGAACGCAAGGCGATCGCCGAGCGGACCGGCCGGGCGGTGGAGCTGCTGAAGCAGCGGCCCGGCGCCGACGCCGAGGCGCACGCCTGGGCCGTCCAGCACGCCACCGCGATCCACCAGATGACCACCCTCTACGCCTTCGACTTCGACGACCCGCAGAGCATCCCCGACGCCATGCGCTACCGCGACCAGGTCATGGCGGAGAACGTCGCCTGGTGGCGGCAGCGGACCGGCGACAGGATCCTGGTCGGCGCCCACAACGGCCACGTCGCCCTCAAGACCTACGCCCCCGCCAGCCACCCGAAGGTCCAGGGCGAATTCCTGCGCGAGCGGCTCGGCGCCGGCTACCTGAGCATCGGCCTCGCCTTCGACCACGGCACGTTCAACGCCTTCAACCACGACGGCGCCCCGGAGCGCTTCACCACCGGCCCGGCGGCCCCCGGCACCGCCGAGCACACCCTCGACAAGGTCCGCTACCGCGACTTCGTCGTCGACCTGCGCGACGCCCCGGCCGCGGCCCGCAGCTGGCTCGCCGCACCGCACACGATCAAGAACATCGGCGCCACCTACCCCGGCATCGCCGACGCCCCGCAGATCCGCCTCACCCAGACCCATGACGTCCTCATCCACCTCCAGCAGGTCGAAGCGGCCCGCATGCTCAACTAGGCCCGCTCCACCGGGTGTCAGAGGTTCCAGGTGACCGCCGTGGAGGCGGCGGTCACCCCCAGCCAAAGGAGGACGGCGACGGCCAGGAGGAGGGCGGGCGGCATCGGCAGCGACATGAGGACGAGGGAGGAGATGAACGCGACGACGAGGGCGACCGCGCCGACGACGGCGGAGCGGGCGGCCTCCGGTTCCAGCCGTGACCAGGTCAGGCCGTGGGTGGTGAGCGCCGATCCCAGGGCGACCAGGAGGGGGACTCCCAGGGAGACGACGAAGGACACGTCCAGGTTGTCCACCCGGTGCCCCTCGTAGGTGAGCGCGGCCACCCTCCCCCGGAAGACCGTCAGATCGACGTCCGCGCCGATCCTCACCCTGTTGTAGAACGCCTCGGCGACCTCGTAGTCCCGGGTCGGGGCGGCCACACGCGCCACGGTGACCGCGTGACCGGCCGTGGGGTCGGCCGCGGCGGGACCGGCGCCACGGTGGCGGAACTTGGCCGTCACCGTGCCCGTCTCGTGCCGCACGCAGTCCGCACCGGGCCGGTGCGCCGCCGTGCCGCACACGGGGGCCTTTCGGTAGGCGTAGGTCCGGATGTCGGCCTCGGCGAACCAGACGAAGCCGACCACGGTGCCGACCAGGCCTGCCAGGACGAGCAGGCACGGCACCAGTGGGAGGTCGACCGGTCGGAGGAACCGGAGGCGGGCCGCGGGCCCGGTCCCCCTGGTCCGAGCGTTCATGGCGACTCCTGGCAGCCGTCGGCGGGTCGGTGCTTCGGACACCGCGGTCCGCGGCGGTCCGGGCGCACGCGGACCGGACCGGCTCGGCCGTGGGACCAGGATGCGCCAACGGTCCGCCGCGGGGAAGCGGCTTCGCGAAAGTGGGGCGGAGCCGGGCCCACCGCCCCACTCTTTCGTTCGCCACTATCATGCGAGCATTGGTATAGTGCATCTGCAACTATTGCAGACGTCACCACCCGCTGTGCTCTCCTCGAAGGACCCCGTCATGGAAACATCCCGGATCGGCCTCCCCCCGCTGGCCGGGCCGGCCGAGCGCCCGGCCGACGAGGCGCGCCCGCCGGCCGGCCCCGGAACATGGGTGGCCGCGATCCTCGTCTGCCTCGTCGCAGGAGCGAGTCCGATCATCGGCTTCCTGAGCTTCGCCCGCTGACCCCGCCACCCGGCCCCTGTGGTTCACCGGCTCGGCCGCGGACCTGGCCACCGCGATGTCGGCCCTGTCCGAGGAGGCCTGGCGCGCCCCGGTGGCCACCGCGCACGGCCGCACGGTGCCGGCGTCCGAGAGCCCCTACCTGCGCGCCCGGAAGCTGCTGGTGCACACCGTGGACCTCGCCGCCGGGATCACCTCCGCCGGCCTCCTCGGGGACTTCCTGCGGGAACTGGAGCGGGCCATCCGGGCGCGCCGGTTGCTGCTCAGCCCAGCAGGGGAAGCGCCGGCAGGGTCAGGAAGTCCGCGAAGTCCTCGGCCAGGACCACCTGTTCGAAGACCTGGGCGGCCTCCTGCCAGCGGCCGGCCCGGTACGCCTCCTCCCCCAGATCGGCGCGGAGTTCCGCCAGCTCGGCGGCGACCAGGGTGCGGACCAGTTCGGCGGTGGCCCGCTCGCCCGTGTCGGCGAGCACGACTCCGTTGTGGACCCACTGCCAGACCTGCGAGCGGGAGATCTCGGCGGTGGCGACGTCTTCCATCATGTTGAAGATGCCGACCGCGCCGAGCCCGCGCAGCCACGCCTCCAGGTAGCGGATGCCGACCTGGACGGCGTTGTGCAGCCCGGTGCGGGTGCAGCTGCCGCCGGCGCCGGCGATGTCGAGCAGTTGCGCGGCGGTGACCGGTTCGGCCGTTCCGGGATCGTCCTTCTGGTGCGGGCGCTCGCCGAGCACCGCGTCGAAGCAGGCGCGGGCGACCGGCACCAGGTCCGGGTGGGCGACCCACGAGCCGTCGAAGCCCTGGCCGGCCTCGCGGTCCTTGTCGGCCCTGACCTTCTCCAGGGCGGCGGCGTTGGCCTCCGGGTCCCTGCGGCTGGGGACGAACGCGGCCATGCCGCCGATGGCGTGGGCGCCGCGCCGGTGGCAGGTCCGCACCAGCAGCCGGGTGTAGGCGGCCATGAACGGGGAGGTCATGGTGACGGTGTTGCGGTCCGGCAGGACGTACTGCTCGCCGGCGTCGCGGAAGTTCTTGACGATCGAGAACAGGTAGTCCCAGCGCCCGGCGTTGAGCCCGGCGGCGTGGTCGCGCAGCTCGTAGAGGATCTCGTCCATCTCGAACGCCGCGGTGACGGTCTCGATCAGCACGGTGGCGCGGACGGTGCCGTGCGGGATGCCCAGTTCGGCCTGGGCGTGGGTGAACACGTCGTTCCACAGCCGGGCTTCGAGGTGGCTCTCGGTCTTCGGCAGGTAGAAGTACGGACCGGAGTTCGGGTCCTCGGCGCCCTTGGCGAGCAGCCGGGCCGCGTTGTGGAAGAAGTACAGGCCGAAGTCGACGAACGCGCCGGCCACCGGGACGCCGTCGACCAGCAGGTGGTTCTCGTCGAGGTGCCACCCGCGCGGGCGGACCACGACGGTGGCGAGTTCGGCGGCGGGCTTCAGGGTGTAGGCCCGGCCGGCGGGGGTGGTGAAGTCGATCCGGCCCTCGAAGGCGTCGATCAGGTTGACCTGGCCGCCGACCACGTTCTCCCAGGTCGGCGAGGTGGCGTCCTCGAAGTCGGCGAGCCAGATCCTGGCCCCGGAGTTGAGCGCGTTGATGACCATCTTGCGGTCGGTGGGGCCGGTGATCTCGACCCGGCGGTCCTGGAGCGCCCTGGGGGCCTCGGCGACGCGCCACTCGGCGGCGCGGACGGCGGCCGTCCCGGGGAGGAAGTCCAGCACGCCGGTCCGGGCGATCTCGGCGCGGCGGGCCTTCCGCCCGGCGAGGAGCTCCTGCCGGCGGCCCTCGAAGGCGCGGTGCAGGCCGGCGACGAAGGCCAGCGCCTCCGGGGTGAGCACCTCCTCGCCGCGGTGGACGGGCGGACCGGCGACGGTGACGACCGGAGCGACGGGCGGGGAGCCGACGGGCCCCTGGTATGCAGCCATGAACAGGACACTCCTAAGACGGTTGAGCCTGGTGAAGGGAGGGGGCGAGCCGCGCCCGGTGGGGTGCGTCGACCGGGCGCGGCTCAGTCAGCGGCGAGCGGCCCCGAAGGGGATGCCCGCACCGGCGGGGGTCGGGGTCAGACGGCGACCCGGTCGTTCGGCGCGCCCGCGAACGCCCCGGCGATCTCGTCGACCGAGCGCACCACGCCGATCAGCGGCAGGATGTTCGCCACCGAGAACTCGTGGCCCTCAGCCGTGACCGAGGACATGGCCCCGTTCGCGAACACCACGTTGTAGTAGTTCTCGTACGCGGCCCGACCGGTGCCCTCGACGCCGAAGTTGGTGGACATCCCCAGCAGGACGATCGTGGTGATGCCGTGCCGGCGCAGCTGCACGTCCAGGTCGGACCCGTGGAACGCGTTCCAGCTGCGCTTCGCGATCACCGGCTCGTTCGGCCGGGGCGCGACCTGCGGAAGCAGCTCGTCCCAGCCCGGCTCGCGGTGGGGCCGCGCCGGGCGCATCTGCTCGATGCGCAGCGGCTGCAGCGAGTCCGACTCGTCGGGGAGGAAGGAGGTGCGGACGTGGACCACCAGCGATCCGGCGTCGCGCGCGGCCTCCAGCAGTCGCAGACTCTGGTCGAGCACCTCCTCCGGGGAGTACGGCTCGGCGCCGTGCGAGAGGTTCGCGCCCTGGAGGTCGATGCAGACGAGGGCGGTGGTGGCGGGATCGAGGAGCTTCATGTGTGCCTTTCCTGTGGCTGGGCGGCGTTGTCCGCCGCGGTGTTCCGGCGGGTGTCGCCGGAGGATCGGGGCGAGGGCGCGGGGCCGGCCGGCACGGACGTGGCGTGCCGGCGACGGGGCCCGCGGCGCCCGGTGGGGACCGGGCGATCAGCGGCGGTCGGAGCCGAGAGCGGCGAGCACCGCTTCGGCGCACGCGAGGATGCCGTGGCCGGAGAGCAGGATGTCGTAGTGGTTGGTGTCCGCGACCTCGGTGATCCGCACACCGGGCCACCGGCGCCGGTACTCGTCGAGGATCCCGGCCGTGTAGAGGCCCGGACGGGCGGCGACCAGGTCGCCTTCCGCGACGACCAGGTGGACGTCGCGCCGGCGTGCGGGATCGCCCATGACGCGCTCGACGCCGAGGCCGAAGTCCGGTGCGCCGTACACGTCGTCGGAGTCCGCCTGCATCGCCTCGGCCGAGGTGGAGGCGCGGAAGCCGCCGGCCCCGTCGGCGACCAGGTCGTAGCGGAAGCTCTCCCCCGCCACCGGGTCGACCCCGTCGGCGAACGCCGGGTGGGCGCGGAAGAAGTCCAGGTACTCCTCGACGCCGTCGAACACCATGGCGAGGCGGGCAGCCGGCCCCACGGCGGCGAGCAGGTCGTCCGGGTCGGCCGGCCCGGGGGTCCGGGGCGGCCGGGCTGGCCGGGGCGGCCGGGGAAGCCCCCCGTCGATGAGGACGAGCCCGCGGAAGCGGTGCTCCGCCGGCGCGCGGTCCCCGTCGAGGAGCCCCGCCAGGGTCATCGCGACGAACCCCCCGAGGGAGTGGCCGACCAGGGTCACCTCCCCGGGCTCGGCGAAGGCCTCGACCGCGGCCAGCACGTCCTGTGCGTGCGCCCGCATCCCGTACGGAGCCCCGAGGTGGCGCGAACCCGCCCGCCCGCGCAGGTCGGGCGCGATGACCCGGACGCCCGGCAGTGCGGCGGCGAGGCCGGCGAGGAAGAGGTGGTTCGAGGTGATGCCGTGGATCGCGCAGACGGTGGGGACCGGCCCGGGCGGGGGTGCCACCGGCTCCCACACGCCGACCGTGGACCGGCCGCCCGCGACCTCGACCCGGGACCGCCGGTACTCGTGGGAGGCGGCCGTCATCAGGCCCCGCCCCCACGGGACCGCCGCTCGACCGCCACGGTGAAGGCGGCGAGCTCGGGAGCCGCCTCGCCCAGCACGTCGCGGGCGACGGCGTCGCCGAGCAGCGGCGCCATGGTGAGCCCGGCCGCGCCGTACCCGGCGACCAGCCAGAGGCCGTCGGCGCCGGGCACCCGGCCGACCAGCGGCAGTTGGCCGTCCGCCATGGGGCGGATGCCCACCCTGGTCTCCAGCACGGTCGCGTCCGCGAGGCCCGGTGCGAGCTCAAGGGCGTTCCGCAGGACCGACAGTTGTCCGGCCGCGGTCACCCTCGCGTCGAATCCGCTGCCGGTCTCGCGGGTGGCCCCGACGGCGATCCTTCCGCCGTCGAAGGGCGTCATGTAGTGGTCGGCGAACGGGTGGAGGGTCGGCCACGGCGAGGTGTTGACGCCGCGCAGCTCCAGGTGGACTATCTGCCCGCGCTGCGGGCTGACCCCGACCCGGAGGTCGAGCCGGCCGAGCAGGTCGGTGACGCGCGCACCCGCGGCCACCACGACCGCGTCGGCGTCGAGATCCGCCGTGGTGGTCCGGATCCGCCAGCCGGTACCCGAGGAGTCGAGCCCGACGACCGCGTCGACCACGTGCCGGGCGCCGTACGCGACCGCCCCGCTCAGGGCCGCGTCGCGGAGCACCCGGCCGTCGACGCGGCCGCCGCCCGAGACGAGCAGCCCGCTCAGCCCGGGCGCGAGCGCCGGGAAGAGCTCCAGTGCACGGGCGCTGTCCACGCGTTGGAGGGTTCCCGCCACCGGTCCGGCGTCGCGCACGCGGCGGGCTGTCCGCTCCTCGACGGCGTCGACCTCGGCGGCGTCCGCGCTCACCATGAGCGCGCCCGAGCGGCGGTACCCGAGTTCGGGGATCCCGAGCGCATCCAGCTGCGACAGGAACTCCGGGTAGTAGTTGCCGCCGGCGGCGTAGGCCTCGTAGAAGCCGCCCTCGGAGGACGACACCCAGGGCGCGATGATCCCCGCACTGGCCGCGGTCGCCTGGCCGAACCCGCCGTCGTCGACGAGGGTGACCCGGGCTCCGCGGCGCGCCAGGTGGAAGGCGGTGGTCACACCGGCGATCCCTGCGCCGATGACGGCGATGGACGAGTTCTTGACGTTGTTCACTTCCCGTGGATCTCCTTCTGTGAAAGGCCTCGTGTGCCGTCCAGTTCCGCGGCGAGGGCGACGGCGGCCCGCTTCAGCCCCGTGACGGTCTCGGCGAGCACCGCGTCGGACATCCGCAGCGTCGGGGCGGAGAGGGAGAACCCGAGGTGCTCCCCCTTGAGGGGGATGGCCACCGAGACGCACCGCATCCCCGCTTCCTGCTCCCCCTCGTTCACGGCGAATCCGCGCTCACGCACCGCGGCCAGCTCGGCGAGCAGGCCGTCCGGATCCGTATGGGTCGAATCGGTGAAGCGCGGCATCCTGGTGTGGTCGAGGACGGTGCGGACCCGCTCGTCGGGGAGCCCGCTGAGCAGCATCTTCCCGATGGCCGAGGAATGCGGGTACACGGGCTCGTCGAGGCTCGTGTAGATCCTGATCGACCGTGACCCCGGCGTCTTGGCCAGGTACACGACGTAGTCCCCGCTCAGCGTCCCGACGGCGACCGACTCCCCGTAGCGCTTGGCGAGTTGGTCGAGGTAGGGCTGCGCGACGACCGCGATCGCCTTCTGGTTGTTCTTGGCCAGCTTCAGCAGGCGCGGCCCCGGCAGGTACTTGCTGTGCCCGTCCTTGCGGACGTAGCCGAGTTCGTGGAGGGTCTGCGCCAGGCGGTGGACCGTTCCGACCGGGAGATCGCTGCGCCGGGCCAGCTCGGAGACCCCGATCGGGTCGTCGCTGTCGACCACGGCCTCCAGGACCGTGAACGCCCTGCGGAGCGACTGCACGGCACCGGCTGTCCGCTGCCCACCACCGTTCGAATCAACGGCCCCCATGGTGATTCCTCCTTCCCATCGATTCGGCGGGGTCCGGGCGGCACCCGCGCCGCCCGGATCTCCCGCGCGCTACTTCGCGAGCGCCACGTCGTCGAACACGAACCCGTCGTCGGCACGCGGCGTGAACTTCACGTCCTTCGAGACGCCGAACGCCGCGGGCTGCGTGTACAGGGACACCATCGGCCGGTCCGTGTCGGCGATGATCTTCTGCACCTCGAAGTACGCCGTCCTGCGCGCGGCCTCGTCCATCGTCCGGTTCGCCTGGGCGAGCAGCTCGTCGACCTTCGGGTTGCTGTATCCCATCCGGGGCTTGCCCAGCACGGTGGAGAAGCCCTGGAGCGCGTACGAGGAGTCCATCAGGCCGTCCGCGAAGGCGACCTGGTAGACGTCCTTGTTGGTGTACTTGCTGTAGATGTCGCCGAAGGCACCGCCTTCGAGGATCTCCAGCTCGACGTTGAAGCCGGCCTTCTTGAGCATCGCGGTCACCATCTCCGCGAGCTCGGCGTCCATCGGGTAGGTCCCGCGCGAGGCGCTGTAGTGCAGCTTCACGCTGCGCCCGTCCGCGACGGCCTGCTTCACCAGTTCCTTCGCCCGCTCGGGGTCGTACGCGGCGGTGTTGTAGAGGGACGGGTCCCCGCCGAACACCGTCTTGGGAGCGCGCGTGCGCACCGGCGTCGCCTTGCCGCCGAAGAGCGTGTCGACGATCGCCTTCTTGTCGATCGCGAGGTCTATCGCCTCGCGGATCCGGGGGTCCTTCGTCGCGTACTGGTCGTCCAGGCGCAGCACGAGCAGCATCACCCGGGTCGTCTCACCGAGCTCCATCGCGGTCCTGCCGGCGTCGACGCGCTTCCAGTCGATCACCGGGACCTCGGTCGCGATGTCGACGCCGCCGGTGAGGAGTTCGGAGACCCGGGTGGAGTTCTCGGGAATGGTGCGGACCTCGACGCGCTTCCACTTCGGGGCGCCGCCCCAGTAGTCGTCGTTGCGCTCCAGGGTGACACGGTCGTCGCGCTTCCACTCCACGAACTTGTACGGCCCGGAACCGAAGGGGGCCTTGACGAACTCCTCGATGCCGTTCTTCTCGATGAAGGCCGACGGGACGATGTCGGCGCCGCTCTTCGCCAGCACCGCCAGCAGGGTGGGCATCGCGCCCTTGGTCGTGATCCGGACCTCGTGGTCGCCGACCGCCGTGGCGTCGGCGATCTGCTCGAACCACCGGGCCTCCAGCAGTGCGGGGTCCTTCAGCCGGTGGATGGTGAACACGACGTCCTTGGCGGTCAGCGGCGACCCGTCCTGGAACTTGACGTCCTTGCGGAGCTGGAACGTCCAGGTCTCGTCGTCCACCTGCTGGTAGTCGGTCACCAGCTGAGGAACGATCTTCATCGACTCGTCCCTGGTGAACAGGCGGTCGTAGATGTTCCGGTTGACCCGGTCCGCCGACGTCTGCACGGCGTTCTGCGGGTCGAGGTTGCGCGGATCGACGTTCTGCGCGAACACCAGGGTGTCCTTCTGCGCACCGCCCTCCGCCGCACCGCTCGACACGGGCATGCACCCGGCCAGCGGCAGGGCCGCCACAGCCATGGCCGCGGTGAGTCTCTTCTTCATGGTCGGTCCTTTCACGAACGGTTCGTCTGCTCCCGCCGGGGCCGGCGGACCCGGTTGCGGCCGGGCGGTCAACGCGACTTGAAGGGCTGCGCCCGCGACGACTCGATGAGCCGCTGCGTGTACGCGTGGCCGGGGCGGTGGAGGATGTCGTCCGCCGTGCCGTGCTCGACGACCGCGCCCTGGTACATGACGCTGATCCGGTCGCTCATGAAGTGGACGCTCTCCAGCCCGTGGCCGATGAAGACGTAGGTCAGGCCCATCTCCTCCTGGAGGTCCTTGAGGAGGTTGAGGATCTGGCTCTGGATCGAGACGTCGAGCGCGGAGACCGGCTCGTCGCAGATCAGCACCTGGGGCTTCCTCGCCAGTGCGCGGGCGATCACCAGACGCTGCCGCTGCCCGCCGGAGAACTCGTGCGGGTACTTCTCCAGCGCCGCGGCCGACATGCCGACCTGGTCGGCGAGCTCGGCCACCCGCCGGGCGATCTCCGGCCGGCTCGCGCGCGGCGCCACGGTCAGCGGCTCCGCGAGGATGGAGCGGACGTTCATCCGCGGGTTCAGCGCGGAGTACGGGTCCTGGAACACCATCTGCGCCGCGGTGCGCCCCTCGGCCGTCGTGCGTCCCTTGGCGTCGAAGACGGGTGCGCCCGTGATCAGGATGTCGCCCGACGTCGGCCTCAGCAGGCCCGCCAGCATCCGGGCGACCGTCGTCTTCCCGGAGCCGGACTCCCCGATGATGCCCAGCGTCGCCCCCTCGGGCACGGACAGGGTGACGTCGCGCACCGCGGCGAAGTCCTTCTTGCGTCCGAAGAACCCGTCGGCGACCCGGAAGGTCTTGCACAGCGCCGTGACGCGGACGGCCGTGTCCGGGGCGGTGCCGGGCAGCGCGGTGTCGGCGGTCATCTTGCGCCCTTCGACTCGATCAGACGGTCGGTGTGCCAGCAGGCCGAGGCCTGCCCCCGGGACTGCGCGAACGGCGGCTTGTCGACGCAGGCGGCGGTGGCGAACCCGCAGCGCGAGGCGAACCGGCAGCCGTCGGTCCACTCGTCGGGCGTCGGCACGCGTCCGGGGATGGCGGTGAGCCGGTCGGTCTTCACCCCGAGGGAGGGGACCGAGCGCAGCAGGGCGTCGGTGTACGGGTGCCTGGGCTCGGACAGCACCCGCTCGGTCGGTCCGCTCTCGGCGATCCGCCCGGTGTACAGCACGGCGACCGTGTCCGCGATCCGGCGCACGACGTTCAGGTCGTGGCTCACCAGCAGCAGGGCGGTGCCCGTCTCGACGGTGATGTCGTAGATGAGCTTCAGCACCTGGTCCTGGACCGTGACGTCGAGAGCCGTCGTCGGTTCGTCGGCGAGGAGCAGCCGGGGCCTGCCCAGCAGGGCCATCGCGATCATGACGCGCTGGCGCATCCCGCCCGACAGCTCGTGGGGGCGCCGGCGCAGCACCCGCTCCGGCTTGTCGAATCCGACCCGGTCGAGCATCGACAGCACATCGGCTCGCGAGGCGGAGACGTGCTTGGCGGCCTCGCCCAGCTGGTTCCCGATCGAGAGGACCGGGTTGAGCGAAGTCAGCGGCTCCTGGTAGATCATCGAGATCTCGCGGCCCCGCAGCTGCCGCATCCGGCCCGCGGACACCCGGGAGATGTCCTCGCCCTGCCAGAGGATCTCGCCGCCCGAGACCCGCAGGCCCCTCGCCAGCAGGTTGATGACCGACATGCAGGTGAGGCTCTTGCCGGAGCCGGACTCGCCCACCAGGGCCGTCCGTTCGCCGGCGTGGATGTCGAGCGAGACGCCGTCGACGAGCGTGAGGTCACGCTTCTCCGCCGTCACGCGGAGGTCCCGGATGCTGAGCATGGGTTCGTTTCCGTGCATGGTTCACACCCCCAGTCGCGGGTCGAGCGTGTCCCTCAGCCAGTCGCCGAGGAGGAGGATCCCGAGCACCGTGCCCGCGATCGCCAGACCCGGCAGCGTGCTGAGCCACCACGCGTTGGTGATGTAGTCGCGGCCGCTGGTGAGCATCAGGCCCCAGGAGACGTCGGGGGGCTGCACGCCCAGGCCCAGGAAGCTGAGCGACGACTCCGTGATGATGATGGTCGCCACGCTCAGCGTGGAGAGGACGATGAACGTCGGCATGACGTTCGGCATGATGTGCCGCAGGAGGATCCGGGTGTGCGGGACCCCGAAGTTCTTCGCCGCCTCGACGAACAGGCGCTCGCGGATCTCCAGCACCTCCGCACGGATCTGCCGGGCGTAGACCACCCAGTTCGTCAGGCCGAGCACGACGACGAGCGTCGTCAGACCGGGCTTCACCACGCCGAGGATGACGAGGATCAACAGGATGCCGGGGATGGCGAGGAGCGCGTCGACCAGGCGCATGATCGCCGCGTCGACGAACCGGCCGTAGTAGCCGGCGAGCAGGCCGGCCACCAGGCCGATCGTTCCGGCCAGGACCACGCCCAGCACCCCGACCAGCAGCGAGATGCGCGAACCGTCGATGAGGCGGCTGAGCATGTCGCGGCCGAGGTTGTCGGTGCCCAGCAGGTGGGCCGGGTCGCTTCCCTCGAACGGGAGCGGCGGAACGAGCGCCCGCGCCGGGTCGATCGCCGCGGGGTCGTGCGGCATTATCCACGGTGCGAATATCGCGACGAATGCCGGCACGATCAGGAGAACCATTCCGACGATCGCCGGGAGGGGAATGCTCCGGAGGGCCTTTCTGCTCCGCGCGGGGGTGCCCGCCCGCGGAAGGCCGATGGACTCAGTCAAGGTTGATCCGCCTGTCGACGAGCTTGAACGAAATGTCGGACAGAATGCTCAGCCCGATGACCATCACCGCCACGACGAATACCGCCGCCTGCACGATGGGCATGTCCCGCTGTGTCACTGCCTTGACCAGGAGCTGTCCGAGCCCCGGCCAAGCGAATACGGACTCGGTGACCAGCGCGCCGCCGAGCAGTGCCGAGAACTGGAGCACGGTGATCGACGCGACCGGAATGAAAGCGTTGCTGAAGCCGTGCTTGAAAACGACGAAGGATTCTCGCAGGCCTTTTCCGTGAGCGGTCCGGATGTAGTCCTGCCCGAGGATCTCCACCATGCTCGACCGCACGAGCCGGGTGATCTCGGCCGCGGTGCCCGTGCCGAGCGTGACCATGGGAAGTACCAGGTGAGCCCAGCTGCCGCTGCCGGAAACCGGGAGCCAGCCCAGGTTCACGGAGACGAGCATGATCAGCATGATGCCCAGCCAGAAGGTGGGCACCGCCTTGGCGACCACCGATATCGAGGAGACCAGGTGGTCGACGGCACCGCCCCGGTGCATCGCCGCCCAAACGCCCATCGGAATGGCGATGACCAGCGCCAGGACAATCGATCCGAAGGCGAGCGTCAGTGTAGCGGGAAGGCGCTCCAGAACGATTGCCAGAGCAGGCTCATGGTATTGGTACGAGTCGCCGAAGTCGCCGGTGACGGCCGAAACAATGTAATGCCAGTACTGGACCGGCAGCGGATCGTCCAGCCCCATCGCGTCGCGAATCGCCGCGATCCGCTCGGGCGTGGCGTTCTCGCCGAGCATCAGCGCGACCGGATCCCCCACGATGTATACGAGGAAGAAGACGATCGTCACGATCAGGAAGAGGGTGGGGACGACTTCAAGCAGACGTCGTCCGACATAGTAGCCCAACGATCCTCCTCATTCGGGTACATCGTGGTGAGCGGCTTGATGCCGGGGGGGAAACGTTTAGCAGGCTTTTCCATCATGCGTCAATGCTTTTCCACGATGCGGAAAGGCCGGACCCGCAGTCCGCAGCGCCGGCACCGACTCGCCACACCCGGCCTCAACCCCCCATGGCGGCACAGGAGTTGAACAACGGTCCGGACGACACGCCCACGCCCGGGGCCCGGCCGTGGAAGCGGCCGTCCGGCGGGCGTCCCTATGCTTGGCTCGACTTGACCCGGAGGTAGGAACCCATGGCGCGACGGCCCACTGTCACGAGCGTGCAGATCGCACGGGAGGCGGGAGTCGCGCAGTCGACGGTCTCGCGCGTGCTGAACGGCGGGAGCGTCGCCCCGGAGACCCGGCGCAGAGTACTCGACGTGGTCGCGAAGTACGACTTCCAGCCCAGCCAGGCGGCGCGGAGCCTGGTGGGCGCGCGGTCCGGTCTGATCGGCGTGGTGATCCGCGATCTGACGAATCCGTTCTACCCGGTGATGGTCAAGGCCGTGGAGCGCGTCCTGCACGAGCGCGGCCTGCGCCTGTCGCTGGTCACCGATGTGATGTCGGCCGAGGAGGGGCTGGCGCTGCTGCGCCGCGAAGGCGTCGACGGCGTGGTGTTCACCTCGGCGGTCGAACGGGAGCCGCTCGCGCACCGGATGGTGGGGCACGGGATCCCGGTGGTGCTGTGCCACCGCACGCTCGACGGCTTCCCGGCCGACCAGGTCGAGGCCGACAACACGACCGCCGGCGAACTCGCGGCGGCGCACCTGCTGGATCTGGGGCACCGCCGGATCGCGATGGTGTGCGGCCCGGCCGGGACGAGCACCGCCCGGCAGCGCGCCCTCGCCTTCCGCCGGACGGTCGCGGCGGAGGGCGTCGCCCTCACGGAGGTCGACGGAGCCTACGACTACGCCACCGCGTACGAGGCGGTGCGCGCCCTGCTGGCGAGCGCCGAGCCGCCCACGGCGCTGTTCTGCCACAACGACGTGATGGCGTACGCCGCACTGAACGCCGCCGCCGCGGCGGGCGTCGCGGTGCCGGCGGAGCTCAGCGTGGTGGGCTGCGACGACGTGCCGCTGTCCGCGTGGGAGCGCATCGACCTGACGACGGTGCGTCAGCCACTGGAGCGGATCGCCCGCACGGGCGTGGAACTGCTCCTGGACCGGCTTGAGCACCCGGACCTGCCCCACCGGCACGAGGTGCTGCCGGTGGAGTTCGTCCAGCGCTCCACCACGGCGCCTCCCGCCTGACGTTCGCACCCTTCGGGCGTGAACGGATTCCGAACTGCCCATGAATCACCCCTTGACCATCGAGTCATCCGCCTTCCATGCTGTGGATACGTATCCAATGGATACGTATCCATTCACGATTGAGGAGCTCGGCGTGTCCCGCACCATCAAGGCCGCTGCCACCCGGTCCACCGCCCCCTCGGACGACGACGCCGTCGCGCGGACCGTCCGCGAGCTGATCGCCGATGTCCGCAGCCGCGGCGACGAAGCGGTCCGTGAGCTCTCCGCGCGCTTCGACCACTGGGAGCCGGAGTCCTTCCGGCTGGACGAGGACCAGCTCGCCGAGATCATGAACGGACTCGACCCGCAGGTCGTCGAGGACATCAGGACCGTCCAGGCCAACGTCCGCCGGTTCGCCGAGGCCCAGCGCGCCTCGATGTCCGAGATCGAGATCGAGACCGAGCCCGGCGTCTTCCTCGGCCACCGCCACGTGCCGATCCGGTCGGTCGGCGCGTACGTCCCCGGCGGCCGCTACCCGCTGACCGCCTCCGCGCACATGACCGTCGTGACCGCCAAGGCGGCCGGCGTCCCGCGCGTGGTCGCCTGCACCCCGCCGATCCGCGGCGAGATTCCCGCCGCCACCGTCGCCGCGATGCACCTCGCCGGCGCGGACGAGATCCACATCCTCGGTGGTGTCCAGGCCATCGCCGCGATGAGCGTCGGCACCGGGACCATGACGCCCGTCGACATGCTGGCCGGCCCCGGCAACGCCTACGTGGCCGAGGCCAAGCGCCAACTGTTCGGCGAGGTCGGCATCGACCTGTTCGCCGGTCCGACCGAGATCCTCGTCGTCGCCGACGACACGGCCGACCCGTTCATCGCGGCGGTCGACCTGCTCTCGCAGGCCGAGCACGGCCCGGACTCGCCCGCCGTCCTGGTCACCACCAGCGAACGGGTCGCCACCGCCGTGCAGCGGCACATCGAGGAGATCCTGCCCGGGCTGGGGACCGGCGACATCGCCGGCCCCGCCTGGCGCGACCACGGCCAGATCATCCTGGCCGAGGACCTCGACGAGGCCTACCGCATCGCCGACGCCTTCGCCTACGAGCACGTCCAGGTCCTCACCGAGAACCCCCGCGAGGCCCTGGACAGGATGCACACCTACGGCGCCCTCTTCCTCGGAGAGGGCACCTGCGTGTCCTACGGGGACAAGGTCATCGGCACCAACCACGTCCTGCCGACCCGCGGCGCGGCCCGCTACACCGGCGGGCTGTGGGTGGGCATGTACCTGCGCACCGTCACGTACCAGGAGGTCCGCGACCCGAAGTCGTCAGCCGCGCTCGGGGAGTTGTGCGGCCGCGCCGCCCGCGTCGAGCTCTTCGAGGGGCACGCCCGCTCGGGCGACGTCCGTGCCGCCAAGTACGCCGGCGCCCCGCTGGCGTGGACCGACCACTACGCGGGTGCGGACCGCGCCTGACCGTCCAACGGCTCCCCCGCCCTACGCGTCCTCGGCCGGGCCGGCCGAGCGTGCACGTCCGGGCCCGTCGAACCGAGCCCGCCGAACCGGCTCGCGCGCCGGCCCGCCGGTCGGCGGCGCCCACGCGGACGGCGGCTCACCCGGTGCCGTCGGCCTGCCCGGCCGAGGCCGGCGGCGCCGGCGGACGCGCCCGCCCGCCGTCGTGACGGGACGCCGCCACCGCGATCAGGCCGACCACGACGGCCGCCACGGCCACCCGTCCGAGCGCCCGCGCCACCCAGGCCGGCAGCGACCGGACTCCGCCGCGCCCCGGCGCCCCCAGCCGCTCGGCCCGCCGGGCCGGCCGCATCAGACGGACCAACAGCAGGACGGCGAGCGGGACTTGAAGCAGCCACAGGACGGTGCGCGGCCACTCGCCGAACCACACGTTGGTCCCGTAGAGCAGGGTGTGCCAGACGCTCAGCACGTAGACGACGAGCACGAAGCGGTGCAGTCGGCGCCAGGTGTTCGGCCCGAACCGGTGCCGCACGTAGAACAGCAGGCCGAGCGGCACGGCCAGGTAGAGCGCACCCTGCCCGAGCGGGATGGCGATCCGGCCGGTGCCGGAGTCGTACCAGCCGGGCACGAAGGTGTCGGCGAACCCCGACCAGAGCCGGTCGCCCCACGCCGACTCGGCCTCGTAGCGCACGAGTTCGGCCGCGAACATCAGCGCGTGCGCGAACATCAGGGCCGTCGTGGTCAGGCTCGTCGTGCGGTGCCAGCGCTCCAGGGTCTGCCGGGCGACCGGCAGCCGGCCGGGCCGCGGCCCGGACAGCAGCAGCCCGAGCACCACCGTCCCCCAGGCCCACAGCAGCCCCGACCAGCCGAACGCCTGGCTCAGCAGGTACATCCAGTACGTGCCGGCGTCGTCCATGAACGGCATGACCCCGACCGTCGCCGAGGTGCCCGCCTCCATCCGGACGTACAGCAGCACGAACACCGCCGCGGTGACGCCGACCGCCGCGCTCGCGTCGGGCAGCGCGGCCCGCAGGTCGGCGCGGAGGGCGATGCGTTCGGCGGGCCGCCTCCCGGCGGCGGGCCGGGCGTCCGGACCGTCGACCCCCGGTGTCGTCTCAGGCAGCATCGTGGACCTTCCGGAACGGCGGGACACCGCTTGACGGTGTACAGCAGACGATGGGTCGAACAAGTGTGGCGGAGGGGTTCCGGCTTGCCGAGCCCGTATCCGGCCAGAGTGACACGTGGACCGACGGCCCTTCCGCCGCAGCGTCCCGACGCCCCGGCCCGCCGAACGACGGCATTCGGACAACCGTCCGCACGTGCCCTGCCACCGGAGCGCACGCCCCCGTATGCTGATGCCCGCAGCCGGTTCGCGCCTCCCGACCGACCGGACTTCGGCGGCGCGACGCAAGAGGGAACCCGGTGGGAAACCGGGACTGTCCCGCAGCGGTGAGTGGGAACGAAAGCCGTCAACAGCACTGGGCCTGGCTCCGCCCCGGCCCGGGAAGCGACGGCCGGTAGGTGTGTGCCGTCCCCGGCGCACCGGCCCACGAGTCCGAAGACCTGCCGCTGCGCCCGCACCCCCACGTGCGGGCTGTGCACGGTGACCTCGTGGACTGGGTCGGCGGTACGGACGGCTGCGCGGCGTGCGACGACGCGCCGTGCCCTCCTCCTCCGGGTCGTGACGCGGGGCTCGGAACGAGGAGGAGGACGTGTCCGTGACCGCGCGAGTTCCACCCGCCCGCACCGGGCGCCGACCGGCGCGATGGTGACCCCCACCGGAGGGGCCCGGCCCGCCCCGCCGCCGGGCGGCACGGTCTCCGGTGTCTGCCACGGCACCCTGGGCGAGCTGTACCAGGGACCGCTGTGCGCATCCTCCCGCCCCGACATCGCGGTGGTGTCGTTCCCCGTCGACCGCCACTCCTGGGTGCACTTCACCCCGGGGACGGACCCGCCGGGCCCGCTGCCGCTCGGGACGAAGGCCGCGACGGCGGCCCGGCTGTTCCTGGAGCGCTTCGGGCTGACCCTGCCGCCGGGCCGCTGGTGCGTGCACTCCGACCTCACCGTCGGGGTGGGGATGGCGAGTTCGACCGCCGACATCGTGGCGACGCTGCGCTGCCTGTTCCGGATCTTCGCGCTGCCGTACGACACCGGGGTGGTGCTCGCCGTGCTGCGCGAGATCGAGCGGGCCGACAGCGTCTTCCTCGACGAGTTCGCCCTGCACCTGAGCGGCCGGCACCGGGTGGTGCGGCGGCTGGGCACCGACATCGGCTTCCACACCGCGTACATCACCGAGCCCGGGACGGTGGACACCGCCGCCGTCACCGACCTGCTGCTCGGGCACTACCGGCGCCACGGCGAGGAGTACCGGCGCTGCCTGGCCGGCCTGCTGAAGGGCTTCGCCGCGGGCGACCCGGCCGCCGTCGCGCGGACGGCCACGGTGAGCGCCGCGCTCTCCCAACAGGTGCTCCCCAAGGCCACGTTCGACGCGCTGCTCACCCACCGCGAGGAGTTCGGCGCCGACGGGATCTTCGTCGCCCACACCGGCTGCCTGATCGGCTACCTGCTCCCCGGACGCCCCGACGCCGCGCTCAAGTCGGACCTGTCCGCGTTCTTCCACTCGCTCGGCCACCAGTGTTCCTTCGCCCAAGGAGGCTACAGGTGATACACCCCCACATCGCCGACGCCCTGAAGGTCCCCGATCTCGTCCGGCTCGCCGACGGCCTCGTGCTGGTCCGGTTCGAGTCGATGAAGATCTACTCGGCGCTCGCCGCCGTCCGCCACCTGCTGGAGCGCGGCACCGTCCGCCCCGGGCAGACCCTGGTGGACAGTTCCAGCGGCATCTACGCCTACGCGCTGGCGCTCGCCTGCCACCGGCACGGCATGCGCTGCCACATCGTCGCCTCCACCACCGTCGACGCCACCACCCGCGCCCAGTTGGAGATCCTCGGCGCCGCCGTGGAGCAGGTCGTGCCCTCCCGCGACCTCAAACTGGACCAGGAGCTGCGGGTGCGGCGGGTGCGCGAGCTGCTCGCCGCGCACCCGGACTGGCACTGGATGCGGCAGTACCACGACGACGTCCACTACCTCGGCTACCACGAGGTCGCCGACCGGATCACGGCCGCCTTCCCCGGCGCCGCGCTGACCGTCGTCGGCGGCGTCGGCTCCGGTGCCTCGACCGGCGGGGTGGCGACCCGGCTGCGCGCCTTCGACCCGTCGGTGCGACTGGTCGGCGTACAGCCCTTCGGCAGCGTCACCTTCGGCAGCCAGGGACACCACGACCCGGAGGCGATCATCGCCGGGATCGGCTCGTCCATCGCCTTCGACAACGTCCGCCACCACCTCTACGACGGCATCCACTGGCTGGACTTCACCCACGCCATGGCGGGCACCGTCGCCCTGCTGCGCGACCACGCCGTCTTCGCCGGGCTGTCCACCGGGGCCGGCTACCTGGCCGCGTGCTACGAGAAGCGCCGCCACCCCGACCGCCTGCACCTGGTGATCGGTGCCGACACCGGCCACCGCTACGTCGAGCGCGTCTTCGCCCGGCACGCCGAAGCCCCCGACCCGGCCGCGCTGAAACCGGTCGAGGTCTCCGCCCCCGAGGAGATGTCCATGCCCTGGTCCACGATGGCCTGGCGGCGCACCGCGTGCCCCCCGCACGGGAACGAGCGGGCGGCATGAGCGTCGTCTGCCTGGAATCGCTCACCTTCGGCCTCGGCCACCTGGTGCGGGCCGCCGACGCGCTCGGCGAGCGGCTGACCCTGCTCACCCGCGACCGGTCCTACTACGCCTACGAGTTGGAACGGCTGCCGGCGCACGCGCTGGACGTCGTGGAGACCGACACCTTCGACGTGGACGGGCTCACCGCGCTGCTGGAGCGCTCCCCCCGGCCGCGCGGCCTGATCAGCTCCACCGACACCTGGACGCTGGTCGCCGCCGAACTCGCCGAACGGCTCGGCCTGCCCGGTCTCGACCCGGCCGTACTGCGGCTGACCCGCGACAAGTCGGCGGTGCGCCGCCGGCTGTGCGAGGCCGGGCTGAGCCGCGGCCGGGCGGTGCCGGTCACCGGAGCCGGCCCGGAGGCGGTGGCGGCACTCCTCAAGGAGCCCGGCCTGCCCGCCGTCCTCAAGGACACCGCGGGCACCGGCAGCCAGAACGTCTGGCTGGTGCGCGACCCGGCCGAGCTGGACGCCGTCCTCGCCGAGGCCGCCGGGCGGGAGTTGCGCGGCCGGCTGTTCGCCGAACCGTACTTCGGCGGGCCGGTGTACAGCGCCGAGACGCTCGGCTGGGACGGCCGGACCAGGCTGCTGGGCGTCTCCAGCAGGCTGATGTCCCCCGAGCCGTACTTCCGGGAGGAGATCACGGCGTTCCCGGTGGCGTTCCCGCAGCCGCGCCGCGCCGCGCTGGAGCGGTGGCTCGGCGACGTCCTCGCCGCCGTCGGCTACACCGACCGCTTCGCGCACGTGGAGTTCGTGCTGACCGCCGACGGCCCGGAGGTCGTCGAGATCAACCCGCGGATCGGCGGCGCGCTGGTCGGCGAGGGCCTGTGCCGCGCGCTCGGCGTCAACGTGTACGAGGCGCTGGTCGAGGCCGCGCTCGGCCGCCGTCCCGCCCTGATGGACGCCGAACCGCCCGGCGGCCCGGCCGTCGCCTTCGTCCTCGGCTACCCGGCCGCGCCCGGGGTGTTCACCGGCGTCGCCGGGCTGGAACGGCTGGCCGGCCTGCCCGGCTCGCCCGCCTGGTACCCGGTCAGGTCGGCGGGCGACCTGGTCGAGCACCTGGCCGACAGCCGCGGCTACGCGGGCATCGTCTACGCGGAGGGCGAGACCGCCGAACTGGCCACCCACCACGCGGTCGCCGCCGCCAACGCCCTGCGGGTGCTCACCGTACCGGTCGCACCATCCGCGTCCGGGGCCGACGGTGGCTGACCGCCCCGCCGGCCCGGCGGGGCTGCGGGCCGCGCTCGGAACACTCGACGGGCCGCTGCGGTTCCTGCTGCTCAGCTCGTTCCTGATCCCGCTCGGCAGCTTCATGGTGCTGCCGTTCATGTCGGTCTTCCTGCACGAGCGGCTCGGCATGGGCCTCGGCACGGTCGGCGTCGTACTGGCGGCGGCCTCCCTGGTGCAGTTCTCCGGCGGGATCGCGGGCGGCGCGCTGGCCGAGCGGATCGGGCTGCGGCGCACCATGCTGTGGGCGCTGACCGTCCGCACGGCCGGCTTCGTCGGCCTGCTGCTCGCGCTGCGCTGGCCGCCGCTGGCGGTCGGCGCGCTCGTGCTGACCTGCTGCGGGGCCGCGCTGTACCTGCCCGCCAACAAGGCGTACCTGGTGCGGGGCGTCGACGACGCGCGCCGCCCGGCGTTCCTGTCGGCGGGCAACGCCGCCCTCAACGCGGGCATGGCGGTGGGACCGCTGATCGCCGGCCCGTTCGTGCTCTCCTCGCCCGGCTACCTGTTCCTCGCCGCCACGGCGCTGTTCGTGCTGGTCACCGCCGGCCACGCGGGGCTGCCCGCCGGGGCCGCGCCGGAGCGGGCGGAGGGGCCGGAGGGACCGGGGGCCGGGCGGGGCCTGCTGGCCGGGACCGCGGTCCTGCCGTTCGCGGCCAACGCACTCGCCTTCTACCTCTACTTCCACTTCCAGCACTTCCTGGCGATGTACGCGGTCGAGCGGGCCTCGGGCACCTTCTACAGCCTGGTGCTGCTGCTCTGCTTCACGCTGGTCGTCGTGGTGCAGCCGCTCGCCTCCGACGCGATCCGGCGGATGCCCTACCCGGTCGCCCTGGCGGCCGGCTTCGCCGGGCTCGCCGCCGGGCTCGCCGTGCTCGCCCTCGGCACCCGGCCCGCGCTGCTGGCGGGCGGGGCGCTGATCACCCTGGGCGACATCGTGCTGTTCCTCAAGAACGACCTGGAGGCGCTGGCGCGCAGCCCGCGCTCGGACGCCGTGGTCTTCGGGCAGCAGCGGCTCGGCGCCGGAATCGGCGCCTGCGCCAGCGGCGTCCTCGGCGGACAGCTCTACGGACTCTCCGAACGGGGCGGCCACACCGGGCTGTTCTGGCTGCTGGCCGCCGCGCAGTGCCTGTTGCTGCCCCCGCTGCTGCTCGCGCTGCGCTCCCGCGCCGCCGGGCCCCACCACCCCCAACCGCACGACGACGAAGGAGCACTGAGGCCGCATGACACGAACGGGCGGGTTCCAGGACGATGACTTCTGGACCGGGTTCCACGACTTCCTGTTCTCCGAGCAGCGCCACGCGCAGGCCGAGGAACTGCTCGGCTCCTCCCCGCTGCTGGACTTCCCGGCCGGCTCCCGGGTGCTCGACCTGTGCTGCGGACCCGGCGTGTTCAGCGTCCCGCTGGCGCGGCGCGGCCACGCCGTGACCGGCGTCGACCTCAGCCGGCCGATGCTGGAACGGGCCCGGCAACTGGCCGACGCGACCGGCGCCAAGGCGACCTTCGTGCAGGCCGACGCGCGCGCGTACGAGGCGCCGGGCGAGTTCGACGTGGTCCTCAACATGTTCACCTCCTTCGGATACTTCGAGGACCCCGCCGACAACGCCCGGGTGCTGCGCACCATGCACGACAGCCTGACGCCCGGCGGCACGCTCGTCCTCGACCTGGCCGGCAAGGAGTTGCTGGCCCGCCGGGTCACCCCGCCGAAGGTGGTCCGGCGCGGCGAGGACCTCGTCGTCCAGACCGACACGGTGCTGGACGACTGGGCACGGCTGCGCAGTGACTGGGTGATGGTGCGCGGCGAGCGCGTCACCCGGGCGACCCTGGTGTGGTTCGTCTACAGCGCGGTGGAGCTGCGCCGGATGGCCGAGGAGGCGGGGTTCGAGCGGATCGAGGTGTTCGGCGGCTTCGACGGCCGCCCGTACGACGAGGACGCCGAGCGGTTGGTGCTGCGGGCGTTCCGCCCGGCGTGACGGCGCGGCCGGGGGCGCGCGCTTCCCGGCCCCGACCGGGCACCACCACCACGACACCGCCGCGACGGGGACAGGAAGCCGGTGCGAGTCCGGCACGGTCCCGCCACTGTGACCGGGGAGGGAGCTGCGCGCCGCTCCGGGAGTCAGGACACTGGCCCGTCGCGGGCCCGTTCCGAGGAGCGCGGACTCCCCAGGAGGCTTGCTGTGCACGACGACCGTTCCACCCGTCCCGACCGCCCCGCGCGGCCGGCCCGCGCACGCCGCGCCGGGCGCTCCGCCGCGGCCCTCGCCCTGGCCGCGCTGCTGACCGCGCTGCCGGCCGCCGGCTGCGGCGCCCCGGCCC
>NZ_JBHVER010000033.1:0-53540 GCF_042802195.1 Kitasatospora sp. NPDC057500
CACCTCCACGGTGCGGCCCGGCACGGTGGAGGTGCCGGTCACGGCGCCGGAGCCGGCACGGTGGAGGTGCCGGATCGGCACCCTTCGCCCGCACCGGGTGCAGCGCCCGGGCCGCGCGCCGGTCCGCCGCGCCTCGGCCGCACCGGGGTCCGGCCGGGCGCAGGCGCCTGCGGACCGCGGCAGCAGGCGGCCGGGTCGGCTGCCGAGGAGCCGGACCTCGCGGCCACCGGCGCCCGGTCGAGGGAGTGGTCGTCTGGCAGGTCCCTGCCACTATCCGGGTGCAGGACGCAACCGGGGCCGGTCGCCCCGGGACCGGTTGCAGCGGGCTGCCCCGGTCGGTGGGGACGGCGGCGCCGGTCCGGGTGTGCAGGACCCGGGCGTCGTGGTCGCCGTCGGCCCGGTTGTAGGGGAGCACGGCGGTGCCGACGGCGGCGGGCACCGGGTTCGGTGCGGGGTGCCGGCGGTGAAGCCGCCCGGTTCCTGGCGCCCACCCCCGATTGCGCCACCCGGCCCTCCCGGCATGACAATGGGACGTATGCCCGTCCCACCGGTTCGCACCAGACCCGATCGCACCCCCTCCCCCGGTGGGAGCCACCCCCTACCTCTCAAGGGGGACAGCCGGTGAAGAATCCACTTCCGGAGGATGAGCGGACGGCTACGGGACGTCTGGCAGACTTCTCGTCCATGGGGGAACCGACCGAGATCCAGCAGAACGGCGGCCGCATGCCCGACGGAGCCACTCGCGCGGCCCCTTCCCGAACCGCCGCCCTGCGCACCCGTGTGCGTGATCAGCGCCGTTCCCCGGCGCGGCCGCGGATCTGGTTCGAGCTGGTGCTGATCGGCCTCAGCTACTGGATCTACTCGTTGGTGCGCAACGCCGTCCCCGAGCAGGAGTCGGTGGCGCAGAAGCACGCCGGCTGGATCTGGGATCTTGAGAAGTCCCTCGGCATCGCCGTCGAGCGCTCGGTCAACCACGCCGCCGACGGCATCGGCTGGCTGATCACCGGCATGAACTACTACTACGCGACACTGCACTTCGTCGTGACCATCGGCGTGCTGGTCTGGCTCTACCGCCGGCACCCGGGCCGCTACGGTGCGGTGCGCACGGTGCTGTTCGTCACCACCGCGATCGCGCTGGTCGGCTTCTACTTCTTCCCGCTGGCACCGCCCCGGCTGATGACCGACGGCGGCTTCATCGACACCGTGAAGACGCACGGCACCTGGGGCTCGATGGCCTCCGGCCCGGCCACCCATGTCTCCAACCAGTTCGCCGCGATGCCCTCGATGCACATCGGCTGGTCGACGTGGTGCGGTCTGACCATCTTCTTCCTGGCCCGCCGGACCTGGGTCCGGGTGCTCGGCCTGCTCTACCCGGTGGCCACCCTGGTGGTGATCGTCGCGACCGCCAACCACTTCTGGATGGATGCCGTCGGCGGCCTGCTCTGCCTGCTGGTGGGCTACCTCGCCGCCCGCTGGCTGTACCACTCCTGGGTCTACTCGCTCCCGCAGGTGCCCGTCGGGGAGGAGCAGCCGGCCGAGCCGGTCACCGTCCCGGAGCAGTGGAGCGAACCCGCGGTGACCAGCGCCCGGCGGTAGCGCCGGCACGGACGGACAGAGGGGCCCCGGACACCACCGGGGCCCCTCTTCCGTCCCGCCCCGGCACGCCCCGTCCCGCCCCGTGTCACCCGTAGAACAGCCGCTCCACCACCGACCGGGCCCGCCGGGTGGCACGCCGGTAGTCGTCCACCAGCTCGCCGGTGTGCCCGGCCCCGTACCCCAGGTAGCGGGCCACCCCCGCCAGCTCCCGGGCGTCCGCCGGGAAGGAGTCCCCCGGCCGGCCGCGCACCAGCATCACCGCCGAGCGCACCCGGGAGGCCAGCACCCAGGCCGCGTCCAGCACCTCCGCGTCCTCCGCGCCGACCAGCCCGGCCCCGGCCGCCGCCGCCAGCGCCGCCCTGGTCCGGGTGGTGCGCAGCCCCGGCAGCCCGTGCCCGTGCTGGAGCTGGAGCAGCTGGACGGTCCACTCGACGTCCGCCAGCCCGCCCCGGCCGATCTTGGTGTGGGTGGTCGGGTCGGCGCCGCGCGGCAGCCGCTCCGCCTCGATCCTGGCCTTGATCCGGCGGATCTCCAGCAGGTCCCGCTCCGGCACCCCGGTGCCCGGGTAGCGCAGCGGGTCGACCAGCAGCCGGAACCGCTCCCCCAGCTCGGGGTCGCCCGCCACCGGCTCGGCCCGCAGCAGCGCCTGGCTCTCCCAGGCGTGCGACCAGCGCCGGTAGTACGCCGCGTACGAGGCCAGCGAGCGCACCAGCGGGCCGTTGCGCCCCTCGGGCCGCAGGTCGGCGTCCACCTCCAGCGGCGGCTCGGTGGACGGCGCGGCCAGCAGGGCTCGCAGTTCCAGGCAGACCGCCTGGGCGGCCCGGGCGGCGTCCTCCTCCAGCGAGCCGAGCAGCGGCTCGTGGACGAAGAGCACGTCCGCGTCTGAGCCGTAGCCCAGCTCGTGCCCGCCGAAGCGGCCCATCGCGATCACCGCGATCCGGGTCGGCAGCGCGCCGTTGCGGGCCTCCCAGCCGGCCACGCAGGCCCGCAGCGCGCCCTGGAGGGTGGCGGCGTTCAGCGCGGTGAGCGCCTCGCCGGCCGTCTCCAGGGCCTGCGCCGGGTCCTCGCCGAACCGGCCGAGCACATCGGCGGCGGAGGTGCGGAACAGCTCGCGCCGGCGCACCGCCCGGACGGCGGCCACCGCGGCGGCGGTGGAGTCGGCCCGGCCGACGGCGGCCAGCACCTCCCGCTCCACGGCGGCTCGCCCGCGCGGCACCAGCCCCTGCGGATCGCCCAGCACGGCGACCGCCTCGGGCGCGCGCAGCAGCAGGTCCGGGGCCAGCCGGCCCGCCGACAGCACCCGCGCCAGCTGTTCGGCGGCGGCGCTCTCGTCGCGCAGCAGCCGCAGGTACCAGGGGGTGCGGCCGAGCGCGTCGGAGACCTGGCGGAAGTTGAGCAGCCCGGCGTCCGGGTCGGCGGAGTCGGCGAACCAGCCGAGCAGCACCGGCAGCAGGGTGCGCTGGATGGCCGCCTTTCGGCTGACCCCGGAGGCGAGCGCGGTGAGGTGGCGCAGCGCGGCGGCCGGGTCGGCGTAGCCGAGCGCCTCCAGCCGGGCCCGGGCCGCCTCCGGGCGCAGGCCGGCCGCGCCGGGCGGCAGTTCGGCGACGGCGTCCAGCAGCGGGCGGTAGAACAGCTTCTCGTGCAGCCGCCGCACCTCGACCGCGTGCCGCTTCCACTCCCGCTGGAGCGCGGAGACCGGGTCGGCCCGGGTGTCGTCGTTGATCAGCGGGGCGAGCGAGCGGGCGAGCCGGCGCAGGTCCTCCTCGCCGGTGGGCATCAGATGGGTGCGGCGCAGCCGGTGCAGCTGGATGCGGTGCTCCAGCGAGCGCAGGAAGCGGTAGGCGGTGTCCAGCGAGGCGGCGTCGGCGCGGCCCACGTAGCCGCCGCGGGAGAGCGCGGCCAGCGCCTCCAGGGTGTTGCCGCTGCGCAGCGCCTCGTCGGTGCGGCCGTGCACCAGCTGGAGCAGCTGGACGGAGAACTCGACGTCGCGCAGGCCGCCGGGGCCGAGCTTGAGCTGGCGGTCCAGCTCGGTGACGGGGATCGAGTCGATCACCCGGCGGCGCATCTGCTGCACGTCGGTGACGAAGTTCTCCCGGGCGGCGGCCTGCCAGACCAGCGGCGCCAGGGCGGCGGTGTACGCCTCGCCGAGCTCCTGGTCGCCGGCCACCGGGCGGGCCTTGAGCAGCGCTTGGAACTCCCAGGTCTTGGCCCAGCGCTGGTAGTACGCGAGGTGGCTGGCCAGGGTGCGGACCAGCGGGCCGTTGCGGCCCTCGGGGCGCAGATTGGCGTCGACCGGCCAGATGGTGCCCTCGCCGGTGGTGTCGGCGCACAGCCGGGTGAGCGCGGCGGCCAGCCGGGTGGCGGCCTGGAGCGCCCGCTGCTCGTCGACGCCCTCGCGCGGCTCGGCGACGTAGATGACGTCGACGTCGGAGACGTAGTTGAGTTCGCGCCCGCCGCACTTGCCCATGCCGATGACGGCGAGCCGACAGGCCTCGGCGGCGTCCGGGTCCTCGGCGGCGGCCAGGTCGAGGGCGGTCTGCAGGGTGGCGCCGGCCAGGTCGGCGAGTTCGGCGGCGGTCTGGGCGAGGTCGGTGGTGCCGGTGAGGTCGCGGGCGGCGATGCCCAGCAGGCAGCGGCGGTAGGCGACGCGCAGCGCGTCGGCCGGGCGCCCGGCGGGGTCGGCGACGGCGGGGGCGACGGCCTCGGCGAGCGCGCGGCGGAAGTCCTCCGGGCCGGGGTGCATGTCGCGCAGCTCGAAGGTGACCAGGACGTGCCAGTCGTGCGGGTGCCGGGCGAGGTGGTCGGCGAGCGCGGTGGAGACGCCGAGCACGCCGAGCAGCCGGTCGCGCAGCGGCTTGGAGGTGGTCAGGGTGTCCCGCAGGGTCCGCCGGTCGGCCGGGTCGGCGGCCTCCAGCAGCCGGGACAGGCCGAGCAGCGCGAGGTCGGGGTCGGCGGTGGCGGCGAGCGCGTCGAGCAGCAGCGGGTCCGCGCCGAGGCCGTCCAGGGCCGGTTCGGCGAGCAGCCGCAGCGCCCGCGCCGGATCGGTGAAGCCGCGCCGCACCAGCCTGATCTCCGGCCGGCTGACCCGGCTGCCGGCCCGCTGTTCCTCCACCGTCATCGCCTCTCCGTCCGTCCGCCCCAGCAGGCTACGCGCCCGGGCGCCGCGCCACCCGCGAACCGGGCTGGACGACCCCGGACGCGGCGACGGGCGGCGCGCCGCTTCGCGCACCGCCCGTCGTCCACCACCCGCTCCGGTCACGCGGAACGGCGGCGACCGATCCGCATGGCCGCCGCACCCGCCGCGACGAACGCCGCCGAGAGGCCGAGCAGGACCGGCGTCGACCCGCTGCCGGTCTCGGCCAGCTCCTCGTGGTGCCGGCCGTTCTCCTTGCCGTGGTGGCCGCCGTTCTCCTCGTGGCCGCCACCCTGGTGGCCCTGGTGGCCCTGGCCGCCGCCCTGGTGACCCTGGTGCCCTCCGTGGCCCGGCCGGTACGACCCGTGCTCACCCGCACCGAACTTGGCCTTGTTCACGTTGGAGAGGTTGTTCGACTGCCAGGACGACTGGTTGTTGTGCGCCGCGTTCGAGTTCGAGTTCGAGTTCGAGGCGCTGTTCGAGGCGTTGTTGGACGCCGAGTTCTGCGCCGAGTTCTGCGACGTGTTGTTCGAGTTGCTGGTGGCGCTGTTGTTGGCGCTGTTGTTGAGGTCGTTGTGGATGTGGTTCTGCACGATGACCGTCACGTTGACGTGCTGGTCCTGGGCCTGCTGGCCGTTCTGGGACTGGCCCTGACCCTGGGACTGGCCCTGCCCCTGCAACTGGCCCTGGGCCTGCTCCTGGCTCTCGGACTGGCTCTGCTCGCCGCCGCTCCCACCGGCCCCGCCGTTGCCACCGTTGCCGCCGTTCCCGCCGTTCCCGCCGCCACCGCCGTGGCCCTCGTGCCCGCCGTGGCCCCCGTGGTCACCGTGGGGGCAGGGGCAGACGGTGGCCTCCTCGTGGCAGGGTTCGCCGGTGGGGGCCGGGTACGCGTCCGACTCGTCGGAGGCCTCGGGCGTCAGCGGCCGGGGGGTCGGCCGGTCGCGCCAGGCCTCCTCCCCGGCCGGCTCGACCGCCGCGTCCGCCCCGCCCGTGGCCGCCGCCACGCCCTGCTCGACGGCGGCCGCCCCGGGAAGGCCGTCCGACCAGTAGGAGTGGCGGACCGTCAGCTCGTTCGGCAGCCCGTCGCGGCTGTCGAACGACCAGGCGTGGACGGCGTTGCCGCTGTCCTCCGCAGCCACACGGAGGAGCCCGTCGACCCACTCACCCTGGGCCTCCGCCGATCCGGCGGCCGCACGGTGGTCGTCGGCGGAGGGCGAGGCGTAGGCGGCGGAAGCGGCCCCCCACACGAGGGCGGCCGAGGTCAGTCCGGACAGGGCCAGGGTGGTGATTCGAGTACGCATGACACTCCAGGGTGATCCGCAAAACGGATCTTCTGCATACGCCCACTCGCGCCCCCGCAACGGCTCGCACCGCTGCAGAGTAGCCACACTGGCCTAACGGATTACCATGCGCGGGGGACACCGCCCGCCCTGCCCGAAACGATTGACAGGCCGTCAGAGAACCTGAAGATTCTTCCGCAGCTCGAACGGCGTGACCTCGGAGCGGTACTCCTCCCACTCCTGCTTCTTGTTGCGCAGGAACTGATGCCACCCCCGAAGAGGATCACTCAGCCTCTGATCACCGCCCACGGAGCTGTCACTGACGAGTGCCATTGGCCACCGCCGGCCAGCCCCGAGCGGCCCACAGGCGGCCCAGCCTCACCCCTGCTTTGTATGAGCAGCGCCCACCTGCTCACCCTGACCTGCACCGCTCCCGGCCTGTCCGTTCGCCAGCTACCACCCGCCGGCGCCCCCAACTGACCGCCACGTACCGCCCGATCTGGCACGGCAATGGCATGGGGCTACTGCGTACGGCAGACGGCCTCTTCAACCTGAAGTAACCTGGCCTTCCACCCGACGCATGGGAGGCGATCTGCCGACCTTACAGAAGCCCCGAGCGTCCACAGTTGTACGCGGGACACGGGATCGCTGTAGCACAGTCAGCACTCAGCTCTAGCCAAGGCTGAGCGGCCTCATGCGGGCCGCAGCAGCGGACAGGCGGAGAAGGCTGACTGATCGTCCATAGCCGCATTGGGCATGGGCACGCCCACCAACCAGATGGCCACACCTTCAAAGCAGGCACGAGCAAGCCCAGACTGCACGATTGCAATCAACTGCTTGATCTTTCGCATTGCAGGGGTCGAACGCCCCACTCCCTCGCTAGGATCTGAGCATGACGGAGTCCAGGGAACCCCAGTATGACGTGGCCCTGTCTTTCGCCGCCGAGGACCGTGCTTACGTTCAGTCAGTCGCCCAGATACTGAGAGACAGTCGGATCAGGGTCTTCTATGACGAATATGAGCAGGTAGCCCTTTGGGGGAAAGACCTATATACACACCTGGATGATATCTACCGCACAAAGTCCAGATATTGCGTTCTTTTCATTTCTCAACATTACGCAAAAAAAGTCTGGACAAATCACGAGCGCCGCAGCGCCCAGGCCCGCGCAATTCGCGAGAACGTAGAATACATCCTCCCAGCACGATTCGACGACACAGCCATGGATGGACTCCCGGACACAATTGCATATCTTGACATTTCTGACATGTCGCCTAAGAAGTTTGCCAAGCTGGTGAAAGAAAAGGTGGGGCCACGCTACTCAAGTCCAGGATTTCCCACCAAAATTGACAGGCTTTGGTCAGCAATGGGCGCCAAGGGGGCCGATAAATCTGAGAAAAGGCGAATTCACCGCATTGCATACTCCTTCTATAATGCCTTGAGTTATATGGCGCCAGACGAGAGGAGAGTCGTTGCCGGGGTTTTCGCATTCGGATGCGACGCTGAACTCCCAAAGGGCGTTCACATCTCCCTGGATCTCATCTCCCGAATGCTCGGAATGGAAAAGGAGTCGATATTCCAGCACTTGGCCAAAATTCGAACCCTCGACATTAAGGCGGAAGTGCGAGAAAGCCAGATAGCTATCAAGCATGGAGAACTGGCACCGGACGACAAAGATATCATGCTTAGCTATTGGTGCAGGTCGTCTCCATGGGATGACGACTCAACCGAGATAGCGATGAGGTCGGTACACTGCGCAGCCGACCACTTCTGCACAAACCATGGTGTAAGCGTTGTCGTCAACCTCGATTTCAGTCGATTGTCCAAGAGTGCCATCGGCCTTTCAGCAAGAGACGAATCACCCACCCAATAAGAGCTTGCTCTAAATTTGACCCTCGAAGGGGAATACTTTGGCCCGCAGGACATTCTTTAGCTTCCACTACGAGCGCGACATATGGCGCTCATCAATCGTTCGGAACAGCGCCCGCCTGAAGCCGAGTATTGAGGCAGAATTCATCGACGCATCACTCTGGGAGGATGCAAAGCTGGTGGGAGATGCTGCACTTCGCAGGCTGATGGACGACGGCCTCATGAGAACCAGCGTCACCGCAGTACTGATAGGGGCTGAAACCGCCAGTCGGCGGTGGGTGCGATACGAGATCGACAAGAGCATCGAGAGGGGGAACGGCCTGTTTGGAATTTACATCCACAACATCAAAGACCGCTTCGGCAACACGGATCGGCCCGGCCTTAACCCCCTTCCAGCCTCTTGCAAGACCTACGATTGGGTCTACAATGACGGATACAACAACCTCGGATCCTGGGTGGAATCCGCTTTCCAAGAAAGCGGGAGAATCTGACTGCCCATTCTGCCTCATCGCGCTAGGCAGCAGCCCGGCACGGATTGTCTATGAGGATCCCGAAAATCTTTCCTTCTTTCCCCTAAGCCCCGCCGCCTTGGGCCACACGCTAGTGATCCCAAGGAGGCATTTCCGGGATCTTCTAGAAGTCGAACCCGCCGCTATGACCTCCTTGATGAATGCCGTCCTGCGTACTGCAAATGCAATTAAAAAGCAATTGCGCCCCGATGGCATTAATTTCATCAACTCATCTGGGGCGGCAGCCACTCAGACAGTATCGCATGTGCATTTTCATATCGTTCCACGCTGGGACAATGACAGCTTTGGTGCAATCTGGCCAGAGCGCGCGGCGTTCGAGCCGAAGCGACTCGACGAATTGGCGCTGAAGATTCGATCAGTATCGAATGAACTTCCATGCAGAAAAAGCTAGCGACAGGATTGACAGCACGAGGTAAAAATTCACGAGCGTGTTAGAGAAGAGGACTTTGTACCAGTTGACTCTGGCCTTGTAGGGCCTAGCATCCATGCTGAATGGGTCAATTGAAGAGTTCGGCTTCCGCACGTCATCATAGAGCATTCTATACATTCGCTCCTGGCGGAGAAAGTAGGCATCGAGAATCCAAAAACCAACAAGTGGGACTACTCCGGCCGCGGCAAGCTTCCAACTCTTGCTGTTTGCAGAGAATCCAAGGAAGGCGCCTGCAAGCGTGAGCGCCCAGCCTTTGATAAGGAATGACCCATTGCCGAGCCTGGTCACAACCGCTTGAATAAACTCTAGGTGCTTGATCGACTGATCTGACAGGACATGCCGTGTCTCTGCAGACATTTCCCCTCCTTGCCCTTAGTCGTGTGCCAATGCTGATAGTAGGCCACTCTAACTCGCGGGGGAGCGGTTTTGGCCGGTGTCCTGCCTGGTCTGGGGTCGAGCATGATCAGGGGGCCGTAAGCTGGTGCGAATCGGTCAGGGCTTTTGGGGCTGACCGCAATTCGGCCGAGTGGCCCCCAGTCTTGTTCGACGCGGGTCCCAGTCCGGAGAGGTGGGTAAAACCGCGTAGCCGCCCGCCCCAGCCACCGCAGGTTCTGACCTCAGCCGCCTTGCGCGGCCGGCCGCCGCCGGAGCGGGGCGAAGACAGGAGCGGCGGCGAGCGGCTGAGCCGCGCGCTGGCGCGCCGCGCGCGCCCTTGAACCGGCAGGGAGACGAAACCGGCTGTGGGCTCTAACCACAGCTTGGGCAGCTGCCATCCGTGGCTCCCATCCTGGCCGCTGGCAGGTGACCCCTGCGATCGTTCATCCTGGCTAGGTATCTGCCTAGAGAAGGGAGCGGCTCGTGCCCGAGCGGAGCCCGCGCGGTACCTACCTGCGGATCGCCGACGCGATCGAGACCGAGATCAGCGGGAACTCCACAGTGACGTCGCTTCCTTCCGAAGCCCAGCTGATGGAGACCCACGGCGTTGGCCGGACCACGGTTCGTCGCGCCCTGGACTCCCTTGCAGGGAAGGGCCTCATTACGTCGCGTCCCGGAGCCGGGTGGGTAGTTGTTGGCGCCGAGCGCAAGCCGCCGGTGCTCGACCAGCTCACCGCTCTGGTGCGGACACTCGATGTCGGAGCCGACTTCCCCTCAGAGAAGGAGCTCACCGAGACGACCGGGGCCGCGAGGGGCACCGTTCGACGGGCCCTCGCTCAGTTGGAGGGCGCCGGCGTTCTCGAAGTGCGCCATGGGAAGGGCCGACGCGTCCGGGCCCTTCCCGCCGATCACTCCTGACCACGATCACCGAGGAGCAGATACAACTGTGTGGGCCTACGAGCTTGCCGAGTCCCTTCTGTCCACCGATCTTCCCCGCCGTTGGTCCCATTCGAAGGGGGTGGCCAGCAAGGCACGCACCCTCGCCGACATCCTCGGCCCGGATGCCGAGCTGCTGGAGGCCGCCGCCGTCCTGCACGACGTCGGCTACTCGCCGCGGATCGTTGACACCGGCTTCCACCCGCTCGACGGCGCGCGATTCCTGCGCGCGGAGAGCGTCGACGAGCGCGTGGTGCGGCTGGTCGCCCACCACTCGTGCGCGCTGCTCGAAGCGGAGGAGCGCGGCCTGCGGCGGGAGCTGGAGGAGGAGTTCCCGCTGGAGGAGCCTCACCTGGTGGACGCCCTGATCTACTGCGACATGACGACGACGCCGGACGGCACGCCGACGACGACGCCCGACCGGATCGCGGAGATCGTGGGCCGGTACGGGCCCGACAGCATCGTCGGCCGGTTCATCCGGCGGGCCGAGCCGGAGATCGACGCGGCCGCACGCCGGATCGACAGCCGGCTGATTCAGGCCCGCGCCACGGCCTAACCGATGTACGGCTGCACCCGGGTGGCGTCCAGGCCGTGCGTGATCCGGAGCCGCATGGACGGATGAATGTCCAGGTCGTCGAGGTCCGCCGGGTCCACCCAGCGGACCTCTCTCGACTCCGAACTCGTCCGCAGCGCGCCGCCGACAGGCCGGGCCTTAAAGCAGATGGAGAACTGCTGCCGGACCTCCCCGTCGTCGTACGCGATAACGTGCGCCGGGTCCGTGTACAGGCCCACGACGGAGTCGACCTCGACGTCGATTCCTGTCTCCTCGCGCACCTCGCGGACCACCGTGTCCGCGACGGATTCCCCGATGTCGTGGCCGCCACCGGGGAGCGCCCAGAGGTTGTTGTCGGTCTTGTGGATCAGCAGCAGTCGCCCCGCGTCGTTCGTCACCACTGCGGTGACTGACGGCACAACGGAGTTCGCCGGCGGCGCGGCCGGGTCATTGAAGTAGTCGATCCGGCTCATGCGACGGCCTCACTTTCGAGCTGGGGCGAGGTGATGATCCGGGAGCCCTCCCAGATGCGTTCGATGCTCGCCGCGTACGTACTGAACAGCTCTCCGCCGGGCACCTGCGATAGGTGCAGGACCGGGGCAAGGTAGGCGCCGACTCCGTAGACGTGCCCGTTGACGAGCAGGTCGTCATCGGCGCGATAGAGCGAGTTGTAGAGCGTCGTCGAGTGGAGCCTGAACTCGACCCCGGGAAGCCCGAACAGCGGCGCGTAGTTGGCCAGCGCGTTCCGGATCTTGCCTGCCATGGCAAGCCCGATCCCCTCGTCTTCACCCCGCTGGGCCACTCCTGGACTGTCGGGATCGCCCAACATGAGCCGCACAGGCACGCCGGCTTGGGCCTTCTCCCGGATGAGCCTGAAGAACAGCGGATCCTCGGAGAGCCAGAAGCCTGCGTAGACCACCAGGTCGAAGTGCCGCGTGGCCTTCGCGTAGAGCGAGGTCCACAGCTCCTTCGGGACGACGGCCCGGTGGGGGTAGAGCTTCACCAACTCCGCCCGGCCGGCCTCGGCCGTCGCGCTGCTGGTCTGCTCGTCCGGCCACAGGTCCGATAGGTCCCGCTGCAGCAGGTTCGCGAGCGCGTACTGGAAGCGCCGATAGGGCCGACGCCCATCTTTGGCCTCCACCCACCGCTCCACCGTCCGCGGGCTCGTTCCTAGCCGTTCGGCGATCTGGTCAATCGTCAACTTGGAGGCGAGGATCGCCCCTCGCAGCCTCTCGTTGGCCATCGCGCCCTCCCCTGGACGACGTTGCGGCACTTGGACGATCTGGGACGACTCGACCGTAGCGAAGTCGGAACGTAGCCGTCCAGACGCGCCGTGTTCCGACAGGGCCGAAGCGCCGAATCTAGTGATGCGCGGTCGGGAATCGCTGGCCGAACCAAGCGAAGGACTTGACGCAGCGTCGGCTTATCGCCATCGTAAGAGACATGTTCAACATGTCTCGCATGACGAGGCTGGCGAACTGACAGCCCTTCTTTGGGCTGCCCTGAGCTGCACAAACGTACGATCGACAACTCCACAGCGTGATCCACCACCGCAGTCCGCCCGTGACCACACCGGTCGGGGTGAGTGGAGACCAGTCGGCGGAGAAGGGGCGCACGCCCTGACACCTCGGCCCGCTCTTAAGACGGCGGGCCGTACATGGGACACGCAGCCGACTCAAAAGACCGACGCGGCCGACCTTTTCGCCGGCGACGACCTCCGGGAGCGATCTCCCCGGAGCGAGCTGCACCGCGTCCAGCCGAGACCGAACCCCCAGCTTCACCAGTGACCACGGCCCTCGACACCCCCTCGCACCCATGACTGCGGGACGGGTGCCGGGGGTCGTGGCTGCTCGTGACGTTCGAGTGGCTCGGGCCCACATGAAGCGGCCGCCGCGCATTCCTTGGCCGGGCGCGCGGCGGCCCCGGGCCCACACCCCCAACTGAGAAGAGGTAGACCCGTGAGGTCGATTGTTGCAGGGCAGACGGCCCTGACGGAGGACGAGTTCGCCGAGCTGGCGCTCGGTGTGGACTCGGACTTCACCCGCTTGTTCACCGGCGTGCCCGGTGAGAGCGAGACGGAGCGCACCGCCCGGATGGACGCCGCGGCCGGCATCATCGCGGACCTGCGCCGGGAGGACCCGGAGCTGGCCGCCTACGCCGAGCGGCTGCTGGACATGGCGCCGGTGCCGCTGCGGCGCCCGGCGGTCATCCGTCGCACGGCGAGCGTTGAGCGGGTGGCCGCATGACCACCATGACGGCGCCGGCGCCCGTTTCGACCCCGGCCGCCACCGCTTCAACCGCACGCCCGGCCGCTTCGGGTGCCCGGGTGGTGGCGTCGGACAAGCTGATGCTGGGGGTGGCGATCCTCGCCGCCGTCGGTGGTGCGGCGCTCGCCGGGATCGGGTTCTCCGGCTCCTACAGCGCGCTGCGGGACCTGGGTTTCAGGCACGGGTTCGGGGACTTCAGCTACGCGTTCCCGGTTGGTGTGGACGCGGGGATCGTGGCGCTGCTGGCGATGGATCTGCACCTGATCCGCAAGGGTGCCCCGGCGCCGTGGCTGCGGCTTCTGGCGCACGGTTTCACCTGCGCGACGATCTATTTCAATGCCGCTTCGGCGGGGCCGCTGCTGGCGAACCCGACCGGTACCGGTATGCACGCCGTCATCCCGATCATGTTCGTGGCGGTGGTGGAGGCCGGGCGGCGCCTGGTCATCCGGATCACCCGGATCGAGGCCGGCCACGGCCGCGACGGCGTGCCGCTGCACCGCTGGCTCCTCGCCCCGTGGCCGTCGTTCCGGATGTACCGGCGGATGCGCCTGAACGGCATCGCCTCCTACGACCAGGCGGTCGAGCTGGAGCGCGAGCGCCTGGTCTACCGGGTGATGCTGGAGCGCGAGCACGGCGGCGACTGGCACAAGGCGCCCTCCGACCAGCGCCTTCCCCTCACGATGGAGCGCTTCGGCCTGTCCGTGGACGAGGCCCTGGCCCTGCCGATGGAGGCCGAGGAGGCCGCGCGGCTGCGGGCCGAGCGCACGGCCGCGTTCGAGGCCGAGGTGAGCGCGCGGGCCGAGGCCCGCGCCGCCGAGTTGGAGATCGCCAGGCTCCGCACCGCCGGGCGGGTGGAGGCGGCCGGGTTCGAGGTCGGCGCCGAAACGGCGACGGCCAAGGCCCACGCCCACGCCCGCACCGTCGCCGCCGTCCGTGAGGCCGAGGCCGCCGAACGCCTCGACCAGGCGGGGGCCGTGATGGCCGCCGCCACCGCCGAGCAGGAGGCCGCCGAGGCCCGCCAGCGCGCCGCCGAAACCGACCGGGTCGCCGCTGAAACGGAGCAGTCCGCCGCTGAAACCCGCCGCCGTGCCGCTGAAACGGACCGGGAGGCGGCGGCCGTCGAGCGGGCCCGCGCCGAGGACGACGAGGCCGCCGAGCAGGCCCGGCTGCGCACCGCTGAAACGGCCAAGCGCGCGGCTGAAGCCGAGGAGGCCGCCGCTGAAGCGCGCCGCCGCGCGGCTGAAGCCGACCGCGACGCCGCCGACGCCGCCCGCGCCGAGGCCGACCTGCGGCACGCCGCCGAGACGGCCCGCCGGGGTGCGGCTGAAGCACGGGCGCGTGTCGCTGAAGCGGAGCTGCGCGCGGTCGAAGCGGAGGACACGGCGAAGCTGACCCCCGCCGCCCGCGCCACCCGCCGTGTGGCTCGCATGATCCTCGCCGACGGCGCCGGCAACCCCGAGGCCGTCACGCTCCAGACCATCGCCGAGGCCCTGGACGTCTCCCTCGCCACCGCCTCCCAGCGCCGCGCCGACGCCGCCGACCTGATCGCCGACGGCTACCGCCCCGCCGCGCTCACCGCCTGACACACCCCCTGACCTGCTCCGCTGCCACCAGCAACAGGAGATCCCTGTCATGTCTGTGACCGAAATCTGGGTGATCAGCTTCGGGTACCTGCACGGCGCCCCGCCCGCCGCGCACCTCACCCTCGATCTGCGCAAGCACTTCAAGGACCCGCACGTCGACCCCGCCCTTCGCCGCCTGACCGCCCACGACCTGCCGGTCCGCCGGGCCGTGCTCGGCACCCCGGGCATCCGGGAGGCCATCACCGCCGCCGCGCTCGTGGCCGACGCGTTCGACGCCGGGCCCACCGAGGCGCCGCTGACCATCGCGGTCGGCTGCGCGGGGGGCCGGCACCGCGCCGCCACCGTCGCCATGGCGCTGGCCCGCCGTCTCGGCAGGACCGGCACCGCGGTCCACCTGATCCACCGTGACCTTGGCAAGCCCGTCGTCGAGCGCACCGCCACCGGGGACGCCGTCGCCCCGGCGGGCGCGTGACCAGGGGAGACGCCATGTCCGAGACCCTGGTCCCGGCCGAGGCCGCACCGGTCACCAACCGGCCCGCCCCGGTCCGGTCGGCTGCGCCCGCCAGGCCGGTGCCGCAGCAAACCCAGGTCGTGACCGCGCCCGTTCCGGTGGCGGAGCAGGCCGCGCCCGCCACGGCGGGCGCGCGCCGGCCGTCGGCCCGTGCGGGGCACACCCGGGGTGGTCTGCCGGTGGTGCCGCTGGCGGTGGCCAGCGGGAACTCCGCCGTCGGCGCGGTGTCGGCCGCCGCGCTGGCGGGCGGGCCGGTGCTGCTGGCCCTGCTCGCCGGTGGCGCCGTCGCCGTGACCGGCGCTGCCGCCCTGCGCTCCCGCACCAACAGCCGCAAGACCCCGGCCCGCCGAAACACCAGCCAGGCGCCGAACCGGCCGGGCGTGGGTGGCCTGTTCGGGGCGCCCGGCCCGGCGGCGGGTGGTGCCCGGTCGCCGCTCGGCCAGCAGCATCGCCCCGCACGGCAGGCCGCCGCTGCCGGGGCGGGACCGCGTGCGGGCAGGAGCACCGGCCCGTCCGGGGCGAGCAACGCCCCGGTCGGCGCCACTTCGGCGCCGCGCCGCGGCCCGGCCGCCCCGTCCCACCCCCGTCCCGGCGGGGCCGCCTCGACCGTGGCCTCGACCGCCGCGTCCGGGCCCGGGGCCCGGGGCCGCGCCGCTGCCGGTCACCTGCCGTCGGTCGGCGGCGGTGCGGATTCGGGGTTGTCGGTTCGGGCTGCGCGGGTGCGGGCGGCGCGTGCCGAGCGTGCCGCGGCGGCGCCGAGTCTGCGTGAGAAGCGGGTGCAGGACACGGCGGCCCGCCGCACCGTCGCCGACGCCCGCCGCGCCGCCAAGACCGCCGCTCGCGAGGAGAAGCGGACGGCGAAGGCCGTGGCCCGGGAGCTGTCCCGCCCCGGCCACACCACCCCCGGCACCGGCACGGCCAGCACCGGTGGTTCGGGGTCGGTGGCGGGCAGTGCGCGGGAGGCCGCCCGGCAGGCGCGGCGTCAGGCCCGGCGGCAGAGCCGCGAGGGCAAGCGTCTGGCCGGGCGGGTGGCGCGGGACGGGCGGGCGGACGCGCGGGTGAGGGAGCGTCGGGTGGCGATGCGCAAGGGCGCGGTGGCGCGTGCGGCCCGTAAGCGGCTGCGGCGCTCGGTCGGCCGGTACTTCGTCCGGTGGGCGCTGGCGGCGCTGCTGGCCGGCGCGGTCGGCCTGGTCGGCGCCGTCACCACCCCGCTCGGCCGCCGCCTTGGCGCGCCGTGGCTGATGCACCCGGGCCGCAGGCTGTTCGACCGCATGGTCGGCCGGGCCCGCGCCGACCGGACCGCCCGTGACGGGGTGATCGGCGCCGCCCTGGACGCCGACCTCGCCGCCGCCGAAACCTTCGACGACCCCGACACCGACGAGGGGGTGGTCGCGGACATGGTGCCGCGTGCTCCCCGCAACCACCACTCGACCGACAGCACCGAGTTCCCGGGAGGGACCGTGTCCACCGCCACCAGCAGCACGTTCAGCTTCGCCCAGGTCGCCGCCGAGATGGAGGCCCTGGCCAACACCTTCGACCCCGACGGGATGATGGAGGTCCTCGCCATGTGCGAGGAGATCCCGGACGCGCTCCAGTCGATCGCCAACGTCTTCAAGATCCTGGCGGAGAAGGCGGACGACGAGTTCCCGCTTGAGGCCCCAATCGCCGAGGCCCTGACCGAGGTCTACTCCCACATCCAGCTCGCCGTGCAGGCCGCCGGCGAGGTCGGCCCGGTCTTCCGCACCCACCACGAGCACGACATCCGCCGCCACGAGGACCCCCGCACCGGCGAGCAGAAGTGGGACACCACCAACAACAACTAGCCCAAGTCGTCGGCTAGTTCATCTCTCCTCCACCTTCCGGGGCGGGCCGCACCTGCGCGTGCGGCCCGCCCCGGCCCACACCCGGAGAACCGCATGACCGACCGCCTGAACCTCACCAACCTCCCGCCCGACCACACCCCCCACGCCCACGCCACCGCCGCCGCCGAGAAGCCGGCCAAGACGCCCCGGCCCCGGGCGGTGAAGCGGGGGGTGCCGCTGGACTGGGCCGCCCCGCACGGCCCCGCCACCGGCGCCCTGTCCGCGGCGACCGGCGCCGGAGCCCTGGCCCTGCTCGGCGCCGCCACCGGCATGCCCGAGACCCTGCCGCTCGCGGTCGGGGCGGCGGGGGCCCTGGGGCACGGGATCGGCTGGAGCGTGCGCCGCCGCTTGACCGCCATGACGGTGGCCACCCGCTCCGCGTCGTGGCTGCTCGCCGGCGGCTGGACCACCTGGGCGATGCACACCGGCCCCCTCTCCTGGGCCGCCGCCGGAACCCTCGCCGGCCTCGGGGTGGGGATCGGGGCGATGGCCTCGACCGCCGCCGTCCACGAGGAGGCCGCCGAGGAGGAACGCCTCGCCATGTCGCCGCAGGCGGCGAAGGCCGCCGACGCCCTCGACCACCGCCGCCGCCAGATCGCCCGCGAGTGGGAGGAGCGCATCCACCGCGTCGCCGGCGTCCAGACCCGGGTGTTCGCCGTGGAGTTCTGGAAGACCGGCGGCGGCTTCTCCCTGGCCGCCGAACTCCCCGGCGGCACGGCCACCTGGGACCAGATCGCCGGCCGCGCCCGCGCCCTCGCCGGGGACGCCCGCCTGCCGCTCGGCTGCGTCATCGCCGTCGAGGAGGGCGACATCCAGGGCCGCGTGGTCCTGGACATCCCCACCGTCAACGGCATGGCCAACGCCCAGCCCTACCCCGACGACTACAGTCCCCTGTCGATCCTCACCGGCATCCCCTGGGGCATGCTGCCCAACCTCGACCCCGTCAAGGTCTACCTGCGGGAGGCGTGCGCGCTGCTGCTCGGCCCGCCCGGATCTGGCAAGTCCACCCTCGTCGACGGCGTCCTGACCGGCTTCGCCCGCTGCACCGACGTCCTGACCTTCGTCATCGACCTGAAGGCCGGGGCGGTCGGCATCCCGTGGACGCGGCCCTGGCTGGAGGCCACCGGCCGCAAGGCCCCCAAGGCCGGAACCGTCCCCGCCCCGGCCGGCACCAAGCCGGGGGTGGACTGGATCGCCTCCACCCCCGAGGAGGCGCTGCGGATGATGCGGGCCGCGCTGCGGATCAACGCGGCCCGCCAGCAGCACTACCAGGACCTGCTGGACGAGATGGACACCACCCTTCTGCCCGTGTCGGCCGCGCTGCCGCAGATCATGGTGGTCGTCGACGAGGGCGCGGAACTGTTGTCGATCCAGCCCAGCGCCCCGCCCGTGTTGAAGGAGCTGCGGGAGGCGGTCCGCAAGGCCATGCGCACCACCCGCGCCATGGGCGTCCGGTTCGTGCTGACCGCCGTCGACGGCAACGTGAGCGCGCTCGGCGACACCGAGATCCGCAAATTCTCCCCCGTCGGCGTCGCCCTCACGTCCGGGGAGAGCGCCGGGAACAACCTCGCCAAGATGTTCCCGAGGGCGAAGGTCGACACCCGCCAGCTCAACGCCAAGGGCTCCGGCGTCATCGGCGCCGCCGGCGCCGACGGCTTCGCCCCTACCCCCTTCAAGACCTGGAAAACGTCGCCCTCCCAGGTCCGCGCCGCCATCCTCGCCACCAACCACCTCCGCCCCACCCTCGACTCCGTCTCCGCCCAGGCCGCCGGCGAGGACTACGCCCGCCGCTGGAACGACGACCGCGCCGGATGGCTCTGGAACGCCCCCACCGGCCCGGCCGACGAACCGGACCCGACCGACAACGGCGACAGCCACCCGACCGCCGCGGCCGGGGCGGGCGGGCTGAACCTGTCCTCCCTCACCCCGGGCGGGCGGACCGCCGCCGGCGACCGGCTGGTGAAGCAGCCCCGGCCCGGCGGACTCCGCCTCTCCGCCCACCGCACCACCCCGCCGACCGCCCCGGCGGACGGGGAGGACGGCGGGAGCGTCTACGAGCCGGTGACCGACCCCGCGCCCGGCCTGCTCGTACGCGCCCACGCCGCGATCACCAGCAATGGCGGGGACCGGATGTTCATCGGGGATCTGGCCGCCGCACTCGGCGTGGACGCCCAGACGCTCGGCACCGATCTGAACGCGCTTCTGCGGGCCGTCGGCGTCTCCCGGCCCGGTGCCGGGACCGTCCGGATCGACGGCGACGCCAAGGCCGGGTTCTACGCCCACACCCTCGCCGACGCCCTCACCCGCTACCGCCAGTAGCCGAAACAGGGCCACACAGGGTCACACACGCAGGGTCACACAGGGCCACACGCGCCTGTGTGGGGCACACAGGCGCGTGTGACCCTCTGACCTGCCCGTGTGACCCGTGTGGGGCACACAGCAAGCCCCACACAAACCCCGCCCCGCACCCCCGAAACCCGCTTCCCCGGGCCGCTGTGTGCCCCACACAAGCCCGTGACGCTCCGTCACCAAAAACGTACGGGAAGGACCGCCACCCGTGGCCATCACGATCAGCGTCACCGTCCTGCTCGCCCTCGCCGCCGCCCTCCTCCTGCGCGCCCGCCGCGTCGGCATCGGCACCGCCGCCGTCCTGTGGCTGTCCGGCTTCACCACCGCCTCCACGGGGCTCGCCGACCCGGTCAACACCTTCCTCGCCGCCCTCGCCGGACTCGTCACCGGTCACTGACTCCACCCGCGCACCGCCCCGCCGACAGGAGAACCCGATGGACCGCACCACCGCCCCGCAGCAGTCGTTCGCCGCCCCGGTGCACCACGGCCCGGACGGCACCCCCTACTACCTCACCCCCACCCCGCTCGCCGCACCGTCCGCCGTCTACCACCCCGCCGCCCCCGCCCCGGTGGTCCACGGCCCGGCACTCGCACCGACCGCCGTCTACCTGCCCGCCCCGCCGTCGGCCACCAACCCGGTTCCAGTGCGGGACCCGTGGCCGGCCCGCCTGCTCGCCGGCGGCGTCGCGCTCGGCGTCGGCGGCCTCGGCATCGGCTACGCGGTCCAGGCCGTCGCCTCGGCGGCCGGGAGCGTCGGCGGACTCGCCGCGCTCGGCGTCGGCGCCTACGCCCTCGCCAAGACCACCGGCAGCGGCGGCGGCCGGGGCGGCGGTGGGCAGGGCGCCGTGAACGTCAACGTCACCGTCTCCAACCGCAACCGCTGACCGGAGGAACCGTCATGGCCCGCATGCGACTGCGCTTCAACCCGTGGCCCCGCCCCGCGATCGAGCTGACCGACACGCCCCGCCCGAAGTGCCCTGACTGCGACGGCGCGGGCGGGTGGGCCGAGGACTACGCCGACGACGAGGGCGAGTTCGGCGGGACGGACTACTGGTACTGCACCTGCTGGGACCCCTCCCGGGTCCGGCGCCTGCTCACCTTTCCCCGCTGGACCGCCCGCCTGCTCCTCGGCTGGACCCCGCCCGTCTACTCCAGCGAGCCGCCGTTCTAGACCGGCCTGCCCGACCGGCCGTGCCACCCGCACCCCGCCGCAGCCAGCGGCCGGGGCGCGGGCGGTGCGGGGGACCGGACAGACCCGCTCCCACCCCACACAGCACGAAGCCCCACACCAGCCGTCTCTCTGCCAAGGTCGGCGACTGGTGCGGGGCCGTGCATCCCACAACGAGACGGGAACCAACATGCCCGACTTCGACCGCTCCACGCTCGCGATCGTGGACGACATCCGCGACCGCGAGCAGGCCAGCGACGGCCACTCCCGCTACGGCGCCTACATCGCCCAGCACGCCGACGACTTCCACGACGAGGGCCAGCCGCTCCACCCGGTGGACTTCGCCGCCGTCTCCTGGTCGGTGGCCACCTTCCCCGTGATGTCCCCCGGCTACGTGAACGTGCGCCCCGACGTCTACCCGCTCACCGTCCACCGCGACCACGACGGCGGCGCCGTCCTCTCCGCCAAGGTCGGCCTGCACCACCACCACCTCACCCACCGCCCCGCCGGACGGCCCCGCCCCCTCGACTGGGAGCGCGACCCCTGGAGCCGCCCCACCGACCCGTGGCCCGTGCTGGTCGCCCCCGAGCACACCGACCGCCCCGCCGTCCTGCTCGCCGCCACCCTCCTTGTCCCCATCCCCGACCACATCCTGATCCAGCCCACTGCCGCCCGGCCCGGTCGCACCCTCCCCCGGGAGGCCAAGCAGATCGTCACCGCCCTCGCCGCCCACGCCAACAGCGCACTGGCCCCGCTGGTCGACGACCTGATCGGCGGTGCCTGGTGAACGAGCGAACGCCGCTCGGCGACACCACCGGTCTGTGGCAGGCCGTCCTCGCCGCAGCCGCCGGCCGCTGCCAATGCCGAGGCACCTGCGGCAAGAAACACGACAAGGACGGCGGCCGCTGCCCCGCCGCCCAGGGCGGCTACGCCCGCCACGGCACCGGCCCCGTCCACATGCTCGCCGCCCCCGCCGACCCGGACGGCCTGCTGCTGCCCGCGCACCGCGCCGCCGCCCTGCCGAAGCGGGAGCTGGCCGCGTGGTGCCCGGCCTGCCACGACGCCACCCGCCGCCGCGCCCTGGCCGCCCGACGGGCCGCCGCCGAACCGGCCGAGCCGGACGCCCTGTTCTGAACCCCTCCCCTCTCGCGGCCCGCGCCCGGCACCATCCGGGTGCGGGCCGCCTCGCTCCGTACGAAAGGAGCCGCGTTGAGCACCGAGCACGCCCGCCCGAACGTGATCTCGTTCCGGCCCGAACCCGCCGAGATCAAGGCCGCCGAACAGGCCGTCATCGGCGCAGCCCTGCTCGACCCCGTCCAGATTCCCGCGCTCGCCGCCCAGCTCGGCGACCCGGGTGCGTTCTACCACCCCGCGCACGAGACCATCTGGCGCGCCATCACCCGCATGGCCGGGGGTGAGCGGCCGGTGGACCCGCTGCTGCTGACCGGTGTCCTGCGTGCCCAGGGCGACCTCGGCCGGGTCGGTGGGCCCGGCTACCTGCACACCTGCATCGAAGCCACCCCCACCGCGGCGAACGGCGACTACTACGCCGAGATCGTGCGCGCGGCCGCCGAGCGCCGCCGGATCAACACCGCCACCAGCCGCCTGGCCCACATGGCCGGCGACGGGGCGGCCGACCTGGACGACGTGCGCGCCGCCGCCCTGGCCGCGCTCGCCGACCTCGCCACCGGCGAGACCTGGCTCGACCCCGTCCCGCTCGGCTCCCACACCGCCCTGCCGACCTTCCCCGTCCACGCCCTCCCGACCTGGGTGGGCGCCTATGTGGAGGCGGTGGCGGAGTTCACGCAGACCCCGCCCGACATGGCCGCCACCATGGGCCTGGCCGCCCTGTCGACGGCCGCCGGCGGACGGGTCGGGGTGGAGATCCGGCCCGGCTGGCGCGAGCAGTCCAACCTCTACCTGGTGTGCGCGATGCCGCCGGCCAGCCGCAAGTCCGACGTCTTCGCGTTCATGACCGCACCCGTCTACCGGGTCGAGGACGAGCTGCGCGCCGACGCCCGGGCCCGGATCATCGAGGCCGAGACCGCCAAGGAGACCGCGCTCGCCGAGGTCGACGCGCTCATGGCCAAGGCCCGCAAGAACCCCGACCTCGACCGCGCGCACCTGGTCGCCGAGATCTCCGCCGCCCGGATGCTCGCCGACGAGATCGTCGTCCCGCCCAGTCCGCGTCTCACCCTGTCCGGGGACATCACCCCCGAGACCGTCACCCACCAACTCGGCGTCCACCGCTGCCTGGCCGCGCTCTCCCCCGAAGGCGACCTGTTCGACAGCATCGTCGGCCGCTACAGCAGCAAGCCCAACCTCGGCGTGTTCCTGCAAGCCCACAAGGGCGAGCGCCTCCAGGCCGACCGGATCACCCGCGAGCAGCCCACCGTCGACAAGCCCGCGCTCACCATCGGCGTCACCCCACAGCCCGCCGTCCTCCAGGAGCTCGGCGCCGCCCCCGGCGCCCGCGACCGGGGCCTGCTCGCCCGCTTCCTGTACTCCCTGCCGCCCTCCAACCTCGGCTACCGCAAGATCCGCACCACCCCCGTCCCCGAACAGGTCGCCGCCGCCTACGACCTGCGCCTCACCGCGCTCCTGCGCGAACTCGTCGCCCTGGACGAGCCCGTCACCGTCACGATGACCGAGGCCGCCGACCTCGCCGTGGAGAAGCTGCAGGAGAAGTTCGAGGTCCAGCTCCGCCCGGACGAGCCGCTCGCCCACATCAAGGACTGGGCCGGCAAGCTCGTCGGCCACATCGCCCGCATCGCCGTCCTGCTCCACCTCGCCGACCACGCGGCCGGCGACGGGCGCGCGCCCCTCCAGGCCGCCACCGTCGACCGGGCGGCCGAGATCGCCGAGTACTACACCGCCCACACCCTCGCCGTGTTCGACCTGATCGCCGCCGACCCCGCCACCGAGGACGCCCACGCCCTCCTCCAGTGGCTCCAGCGGCCGAAGAAGGACGGCACCCACCGCACCCACATCAAGGCCCACGACGCCGTCGCCAGCAGCCGCCGCTTCAAGAAGGTCGCCGACGTCGAGCCCGCCCTGCAACTGCTCGAACAGCACGGCTGGCTCCGCACCGACCAGCACGGGCCCACCGGCCAGCGCGGCCGGCCCCAGGCCCTCACTTACCGTGTCCACCCGGCCGTGAGCACCCCCACGGACGGGGCCGAAGCCCCGTAACCGTCAGGGATGTCAGGGCAAACCCCTGACCAGCCAAAACGACCCCGGACACGACGTCAGGGATTGTCAGGGATGTCAGGGAAACCGCGACTTTCCCTGACATCCCTGACAATCCCTGACGCCCTGCCAGGAGCCAAAGCCGCAGGCCAGCGGTTTGCCCTGACATCCCTGACACTTTCCGCCCTCCGCCCCCGTCCGCGAGAGGGCCAGTAACACTCCGCAACCACCATCCGAACCTCTCGCCGGAGGTGTCCGCATGCCCGCGAAGGGCCAACGCGGCGGTACCGCAACGGTCGTCCGCCCCCTCCCCGACCGCTACCTCGAACCCGAGGACATCGCCCGGATCTTCGGCGTGCCGCTGGAGACCGTCTACCAGTGGCGCCGCAAGCGCACGGGGCCGCCCGGCTTCCGGGTCGGCCGGCACGTCCGCTACCACCCGCAGGCTGTCGCCGAATGGGCGGCCGAGCAGAACGAACAGGCGGCTTGATCAATGGCAGGACACATCCAGGACCGCTGGTACAAGACTGAGCCCGGCCCCAACGGCAAGCCGCGGCGCGTTCGCACCGACCGCTACGGCACCGGCAAGCGCTACCGCGCCCGCTACGTCGGCCCCGACGGCACGGAGAAGTCCAAGTCCTTCCCGGACCGTCAGAAGCGACTGGCCGATGAGTGGCTGGCCCGGATCGAGGCCGACATGTCGCGCGGCCAGTACGTCGATCCGAAGGCGGCCCGGGTCACCTTCAAGCAGTACGCGGAGAAGTGGCTGAAGTCCCAGCACACCGACCTCAACACCCGGGCCTCGGTGCACGCCCAGATCCGGCGGCACGCGATCCCGTACCTGGGCCCGCGCCCGATGGACTCGTTCCTGCCCTCCCACATCCGGGAGTGGCTGGCGGAGCTGGAGAAGGCGGTGCCGGCGTCGTCGTACCGCCGGGTCATCTTCGGAAGCGTCTCCGGCATCTTCACCGCGGCCGTCGAGGACCAGCTGCGGACGACGAACCCGTGCCGTTCCCGGTCGGTCACCGCCCCCGGCCGGGCGCCGGGGCGGGTCCGTCCGTGGCCGGCGGACCGGGTGGACGCCGTGCGTGCGGGTCTGCCGGAACGGTACCGAGCGATGGCGGACGCCGGCGGCGGATGCGGGCTGCGGCAGGGGGAGATCTTCGGTCTACCGGTGGACGAGATCGGGTTCGACACCGGATGGCTGCATGTCGGCTACCAGATCAAGGTCATCGGCGGGCGTCTGGTGTTCGCCCCGCCGAAGCGCGGGAAGGTCCGGGACGTACCGCTCCCCACGCAGGTCGGTCGCCTCTTCAAGGCCCACATGGAGGCGTTCCCGCCGGACGAGGTGACGCTGCCGTGGCTCACCCCGGACGGTCCCCCGGTGACGAAGCGGCTGCTCTTCTCCCGGGAAGGGGGTGGGCCGGTGCGGCGGGCCGACTTCAACACATACGCGTGGAAGCCCGCTCTCGTCGCGGCCGGGGTCCTCCCGGAGCCTGAGAAGGGGAAGCGGCACCAGGCGTCCCGGGAGGACGGCATGCACGCCCTCCGGCACTTCTACGCCACCGTCCTCCTGGACGCCGGCGAGAACGTGAAAGCGCTGAGCAAGTACCTGGGGCACAGCGACCCCGGGTTCACGCTCCGGGTCTACACGCACCTGATGCCGAGCAGCGACGGCCGGACCCGCCGGGCCGTCGACCGGCTCTACGAAACGCTCGGATGGGCCACCGATCCGCTGCCTGACGGCCCACAGGCGGCCCAGGAGGACTGAAGCGGGCCCGGGTCGGCGGCTGCGTGCCGCCGACCCGGGGACCTCACTCAGCCCGAAACCAGCCCTGACCTGCGATTACAGCACCTGGAGGTTCTTGCGTAGCTCGAACGGCGTGACCTCGGAGCGGTACTCCTCCCACTCCTGCTTCTTGTTGCGCAGGAAGAAGTCGAAGACGTGCTCGCCGAGGGTCTCGGCGACGAGTTCGCTGCGCTGCATGAGGTCGATCGCCTCGCCGAGGTTCTGCGGCATCGGCTGGATGCCGAGGGCGCGGCGTTCGGCGTCGGTGAGGGCCCAGACGTCGTCGTCGGCGCCGGGCGGGAGCTCGTAGCCCTCCTCGATGCCCTTGAGGCCGGCGGCCAGGGTGACGGCGTAGGCGAGGTAGGGGTTGCAGCCGGTGTCGAGGGAGCGGACCTCGACCCGGGTGGAGCCCTGCTTGCCCGGCTTGTACATCGGGACGCGGATCAGCGCGGAGCGGTTGTTGTGGCCCCAGCAGATGTAGGACGGGGCCTCGCCGCCGGCGCCGGCGGTGCGCTGGGAGCCGCCCCAGATCCGCTTGTAGGAGTTCACCCACTGGTTGGTGACGGCGGCGGTCTCGGCGGCGTGGCGCAGCAGGCCGGCGATGAAGGAGCGGCCGACCTTGGAGAGCTGGTACTCGGCGCCGGACTCGTGGAAGGCGTTGCGGTCGCCCTCGAACAGCGAGAGGTGGGTGTGCATGCCGGAGCCCGGGTGGTCGGAGAACGGCTTGGGCATGAAGCTGGCGTAGACGCCCTGCTCCAGCGCGACCTCCTTCATCACCAGCCGGAAGGTCATGATGTTGTCGGCGGTGGACAGCGCGTCGGCGTACCGCAGGTCGATCTCCTGCTGGCCGGGGGCGCCCTCGTGGTGGGAGAACTCCACCGAGATGCCCATCGACTCCAGCATGGTGATCGCCTGGCGGCGGAAGTCGTGGCCCACCCCGCGCGGGGTGTGGTCGAAGTAGCCGGACTGGTCGGCGGGGATCGGCGGGGTGCCGTCGCCGGGCAGGTTCTTCAGCAGGAAGAACTCGATCTCGGGGTGGGTGTAGAAGGTGAAGCCCTGGGCGGAGGCCTTCTCCAGGGTGCGCTTCAGCACGAACCGCGGGTCGGCGTAGGAGGGCGAGCCGTCCGGCATCAGGATGTCGCAGAACATCCGGGCGGTGCCGGGGGTCTCCGAGCGCCACGGCAGGATCTGGAAGGTGGTCGGGTCCGGCTTGGCGATCATGTCGGACTCGTAGACCCGGGCGAAGCCCTCGATCGCCGAGCCGTCGAAGCCGATGCCCTCCTCGAACGCCTGCTCCAGCTCGGCCGGCGCCACCGCGACCGACTTCAGGAACCCCAGGACATCGGTGAACCACAGCCGGACGAACCGGATGTCACGCTCTTCGAGCGTCCGAAGCACGAACTCCTGCTGCTTGCCCATGAGGACAGTCTCACCTCTGCTCTTTACGTTCGTGTTACGCCCGGAACCCACCCCGAAGCGGCTCTCCCCATCATGGCGGATCACCGCCGCCGGAGGCAGCGGCGACCCCGGCCGAGACATTGCGTCAGATCGACGATTAGACTCGGTGGCATGCCCAATCTCCGTCTCGCCCTCTGCCAGACCGACCCGTGGGTCGGTGACATCGCACGCAACAGCGATGAGGTGGTGCACTGGACCAAGCAGGCCGTCGAAGCCGGTGCCCAGCTGGTCGCGTTCCCCGAGATGGCCCTGACCGGCTACCCGGTCGAGGACCTCGCGCTGCGCCGCTCCTTCGTCGAGGCGTCGCGGGCCGGGCTGGTCGAGCTGGCCGGGCGGCTCGCCGCCGAGGGGCTGGGCGAGGTGCCCGTCGTGGTGGGCTACCTCGGCCGCTCCGAGCAGGCCTCGCCGCGCTTCGGCCGCCCGGCCGGCTCGCCGCAGAACTGCGCCGCCGTGCTGTTCCGCGGCGAGGTGGCCACCCGGTTCGCCAAGCACCACCTGCCGAACTACGGCGTGTTCGACGAGTACCGCTGGTTCGTCCCCGGCGACCAGCTGCCGGTGGTGCGGCTGCACGGGGTGGACGTCGCGCTGGCGATCTGCGAGGACATCTGGCAGGACGGCGGCCGGGTGACCGCCGCCCGCGAGGCCGGGGCCGGCCTGCTGCTGGTGATCAACGGTTCGCCGTACGAGCGGAACAAGGACGACGCCCGGCTGGAGCTGGTCCGCCGCCGGGCCGCCGAGGCGGGCTGCGCGCTCGCCTACGTGAACATGGTCGGCGGCCAGGACGAGCTGGTCTTCGACGGCGACTCGATCGTGGTCGCCCCGGACGGCGAGGTACTGGCCCGCTCGCCGCAGTTCGAGGAGCACCTGCTGGTGCTGGACCTCGACCTGCCGGCCGCGAACAGCGACCACACCGACGGGCTGCTGCTCGCCGACGGCCTGCACCTGGTCCGCGCCGAGCTGGGCGGCGAGCCCGCCCCGGCCCCCGCCGCACCGGTGACCGCCGGGGTGGCGCCGCGGATCGGCGACGAGGCGGAGATCTGGTCCGCGCTGGTCTCCGGCACCCGGGCCTACGTCCGCAAGAACGGCTTCCGCTCGGTGCTGATCGGCCTGTCCGGCGGCATCGACTCGGCCGTGGTGGCCGCCCTCGCGGTGGACGCGGTCGGCGCCTCGAACGTGTACTGCGTCTCGATGCCGAGCCGCTACTCCTCGCAGCACTCCCGGGACGACGCGGCCGAGCTGGCCCACCGCACCGGGCTGAACTTCCGCACCGTGCCGATCGCCCCGATGTTCGACGCCTACATGGCGGCCACCGAGCTGACCGGCCTGGCCGAGGAGAACCTGCAGTCCCGGCTGCGCGGCACCCTGCTGATGGCGATCTCCAACCAGGAGGGGCACATCGTGCTCGCGCCCGGCAACAAGAGCGAGCTGGCGGTCGGCTACTCGACCCTGTACGGCGACTCGGTCGGCGCGTACGGCCCGATCAAGGACGTCTACAAGTCGCTGATCTTCCGGCTGGCCCGCTGGCGCAACGAGGAGGCCGAGCGGCTCGGCGAGGTGCCGCCGATCCCGGAGAACACCATCTCCAAGCCGCCGTCCGCCGAGCTGCGGCCGGACCAGAAGGACACCGACTCGCTGCCCGACTACGACCTGCTGGACACCGTCCTCGACCTGTACGTCGAGGGCGACCAGGGCCGGGACGCGATCGTGGCGGCGGGGTTCGACCCGGCCGTGGTGGACCGGGTGGTGCGGCTGGTGGACACCGCCGAGTACAAGCGGCGGCAGTACCCGCCGGGCCCGAAGATCTCGGTCAAGGGCTTCGGCCGGGACCGCCGGCTGCCGATCACCAACCGGTGGCGCCAGGGCTGACGGCGAGTCCTAGGAAGCCTCGTAGCGGTAGGTGGCGGCCACCGCGAGGTGGTCGCTGCCGTCCCGCTCCAGGGTCCGCGAGTCGGTGGGCTCCAGCCCGCCCTTGCTCATGATCTGGTCGATCCGGGCCATCGGGAAGGACGCCGGCCAGCTGAAGCCGAAGCCGTCGCCGGCCGCGCCCTGGGCGGAGCGCATCTGCGAGGTGACCGGCGCCAGGCTGCGGTCGTTCATAGTGCCGTTGAGGTCGCCGAGCAGCAGCACCTTCTTCAGCGGCTCGGCCTCGATGGCGTCGCCGAGCAGCTGGGCGCTGACGTCCCGCTGGTTGACGGTGAAGCCGCCCTCGGCCTTGAGCCGGACCGACGGCAGGTGGGCGACGTACACCGCGACCGGGCCCTGCGGGGTGCTGACCTGGGCGCGGAAGGCCCTGGTCCAGCCCATCCGGATGTCGACCACCCGGACGTCGCTGATCGGGTACTTGGACCAGAGCCCGACGGTGCCCTCCACGGCGTGGTGCGGGTAGCTGTCGGCGAGCTCGGCCTCGTAGGTGCGCAGCGGCCGGCCGGCCAGCTCCTGGAGCGCGACGATCTGGGCGCCGGAGTCCTCCAGCATCCGGACGGTGCCCCGCGGGTCGGCGTTGAGGGCGGCCACGTTGTGGCTGACCACCGTGAAGTCGCCGGTGCCGCCGCTCTTGTCGGTGAGCGCGCCGCCGAACATGTCGGCCCAGATCACCGTCGGCACCAGCAGCGCGATCAGCGCGGTGGCGGAGCGGCGCAGCAGGGCGGGGACGAGCAGCAGCGGCAGGACCAGGCCCACCCAGGGCAGGAAGGTCTCCAGCAGGCTGCCGAGGTTGCCGGTGGTGTTCGGCACCTCGGCGTGGAAGGCCAGCAGGGCGCCGGTGAGCAGCGCCAGCAGGGCGATCAGCAGGCCGCGCCGCCAGGTGGTGGCGCCGCGGGCGTCGCGGCCCCAGCGCCGCACGCCGAGGAACCCGGCCGCGGGGCGCCGGCCGGAGTCCGGGTCGCCGGCCTCCGCCGTGGACACCCGGTCCGCCCTGTACGCCTGCGCCATGCCGTGGCTCCCTCGTTCGCGCCGTCCGCCCGTCCGCGGCCGGTCCGGGGCGGTCCGCCGCCGGGTGGCGGAGGGCGTGCCGGACCGGTGCGGGTTCGGTCGGATTCCCGGCTCAGCCTATGCCGGGACAGACGTCCGATCGGGAGGCCGGGGTTCCGGCGTGGCCCGGTTGGTGAGCCAGGCCACTGGCGGGCCGGGGCCGGTCAGGCGGGCACGGGGGGCCGCAGGGCCGGGCCGGCCAGTCCGGTGAGCAGTGCGTCGACCATCCGCTCGGCCAGCCTGGGGTCGTCCAGGTCCGCGTCGTCCCACAGGACGCTGCGGGCCAGGATCGGGCCGATCAGCAGGTCGGCGAGCAGTTCCTCGTCGAGGTCGGCGCGCAGCTCGCCCTCGGCGACGCCCCGGCGGATGATGTCCTGGGCGGCCTGCCGGCGCGGCGCGATCACCCGTTCGCGGTAGGCGGCGTGCAGTTCGGGCCAGCCGTGCATCTGGCCGAGCGCCGCCTTGAGCACCCAGCGGGAGCGCTTGGCGAGCCCGCGCAACCGCATGTACTCGATCATCGCGACGAGGTCGCCGCGGATCGATCCGGTGGCCGCGGGCAGCGGCTCCTCCAGCCTGCTGACCATGTCGACCAGCAGTGCCTCCTTGTTGGTCCAGCGCCGGTAGATGGTGGCCTTGCCCACGCCGGCGGCGGTGGCGATGCCCTCGATGGTCAGTTCGGACAGGCTGGTGCCGGCCGCCATCTGTTCCTCGACGGCGGCGAAGATCGCCTGCTCGGCGGCCTCGCTGCGGGGTCTGCCCCGGCGCGGGCCGGTGCAGGGCGGCGCGGCCGGCGACTCGGTCTTCATCTCACATCTCCCGGTGGTGGGGCCCCGGCCCGGCGGAGGGGCGGGGTCGCACGCGTTCGTGGGCCCTGCCACCGGCGGTTTCCCGGGTGGCAGGGCCCCATTGTCGCTCAGCGCGGCCACGGCCCGGACGGGTACGGCACGGCTCGCGTGTCAGCGGGTCGAGCGTCCCGGGGGTCGGGCGTCCCGGGGGTCGGGCGTCCGGGGGGGTCAGGCGTCCGGGGGGGTCAGGCGTCCGCGACCGCCGTCTTGCGAACCGCCCCGTCCGGCCGGGCGGTCGCCGCCGCGCCGGACGGGGCGGCGGGCCCGTCGGCCGGGGCCTTGCCCGGCAGCAGGAACCAGGCCAGCAGCGCGCCGCCCACGGTGATCACGGCGGAGAGCCCGGCCACCACGTGCATGGCGTGGATGAAGGAGTCGTTGGCCGGGCCGACCAGCTCCTTGCCCCGGTCGCCGAGCCGGGCGGCGACGGCCAGGGTGGCCTCCAGCGACTCGCCGGCCTTCTCCCGCAGCTCCTCGCCGGGCAGTTGGGCGAGGCGGTCGGAGATCCCGTCGCGGTAAACGGTGGAGAGCACCGCGCCGAGCACCGCGACCCCGAGCGAGCCGCCGACCTGGCGGAAGGTGTTGTTGACCGCCGAGCCGGCGCCCGCCTTCTCCCGGGGCAGCGCGCCCATGATCGCGACGGTGATCGGCGGCATGACGTGCGCCATGCCGGTGCCCATCAGCAGGCCGAGCACGACCAGCACCCAGATCGGCGTGGTGGCGCCCAGCATCACGTAGCCGAGGAAACCGGCCGCGATGAACAGCATGCCGACGGCGCAGGTGGCGCGGACGCCGAAGCGGTCGACCACCAGCCGGGCGCGCGGGGCGAACACCAGCTGCGCGACGGCCAGCGGCAGCATCAGCGCGCCGGCCTCCAGCGCGCTGTAGCCGCGCACGCTCTGGGTGTAGAAGACGCCGAAGAACGAGACGCCCATCAGCGCGAAGAAGACCAGGCCGATCACGACCACCGAGGCGCTGAACACCTTGTTGCGGAACCAGTCGACGTCCAGCGCGGGGTGCGCGGTGCGGCGCTCGTGGAGCACGAAGGCGGCCAGTGCGACCAGGCCGACCAGCACCGGGCCCCAGGCCTCGACGGCGGTGAAGTCGGCCAGTTCGCCGCCCTTGATGATGCCGTAGATCAGCGCGACCAGGCCGACGATGGACAGCAGCACGCCGACCGGGTCCATCCGGCCCGGGTTCGGGTCCTTGGACTCGGGGACCAGCAGCGTCATCGCGATCAGCGCGACGATCACGATCGGCACGTTGACCAGGAAGATCGAGCCCCACCAGAAGTGCTCGATCAGCAGGCCGCCGGTGATCGGGCCGATCGCGATGGCCAGGCCCACCGAGCCGGCCCAGACGCCGATCGCCTTGGGCTGCTCGGAGCGCTCGAAGACGTTCATGATGATGGCGAGCGTGGCCGGCATGGCCAGCGCGCCGCCGACGCCCATCAGCGCGCGGTAGCCGATCAGCTCGCCCGGGGTACTGGCGAGCGCGGAGAGCAGCGAGGCGACGCCGAAGACGGCCATGCCGGCCAGCAGCGCCCGCTTGCGGCCGAACCGGTCGCCGAGCAGGCCGGAGGTGAACAGCAGTCCGGCGAAGACCAGCGTGTAGGAGTTGATCGACCATTCCAGGTCGCTCTGGCTGGCTCCGATGCCGGTGGGCGCCGGGGACGCGATGGTCTTCATCGCGACGTTGAGGATCGAGTTGTCCAGCACGACGACGAGCAGGGCGAGCACCAGGGTGCCCAGGATCGCCCAGCGACGGCGGTGGATGGCTTCCGGCACACCGGGTGGCGCGGCTGCGGTGGTCATGGATTCTTCCCGTCGTGGTACGGCACGGCACTGGCGGGCATTTCGATCCGCGGTCGTCTCGCAAACCCCCCGCGGTCAGCGTAGCGGGATTTTCGATACGAGACGAATCCGTATCGTAAAGCCGTGGCAAAGACCCGCCGCGCCCTCCGGGACGGCCGCCGGAAGCGGAGTGGCACCCGCCCCTTTTGCACCCGCGCCGGGCCGTGCAAGCATGGAGGTGATCCGGGGACGCCGCACGGCGCCACGAGACGACAACCCTTCAGGAGCCCGTTCGATGAACGCTTCTTCGCCCTCGCCTGCCCAGAACCAGGCGTCGACCGCCACCCTCTACGGTGGGGTCGTCAACCGCCGCGTCACCGTCCGCGACCTCGCCGCCGCCAAGCAGCGCGGCGAGAAGTGGTCGATGCTGACCGCCTACGACGCCCTCACCGCCGGCGTCTTCGACGAGGCCGGCACCCCCGTTCTGCTGGTCGGCGACTCCGCCGGCAACTGCCACCTCGGCTACGAGACCACCGTGCCGGTGACCATGGACCAGATGGTGATGCTCGCCGCCGCCGTCGTCCGCGGCACCAAGCGCGCCATGGTCGTCGCCGACCTGCCGTTCGGCGCCTACCAGGAGTCCCCCGCCCAGGCGATGCACAACGCGGCCCGGCTGATGAAGGAGGCCGGGGTCGGCGCGGTCAAGCTGGAGGGCGGCGAGCGCAGCGCCCGCGCCATCGAGCTGCTGGTCGAGGCCGGCGTCCCGGTGATGGCCCACGTCGGGCTCACCCCGCAGTCCGTGCACGCGCTCGGCGGCTACCCCGTCCAGGGCCGCGGCGACGAGGCCGCGCACCAGCTGCTGCGCGACGCCAAGGCGGTGCAGCAGGCCGGCGCCTTCGCGGTCGTCCTGGAGGCGGTGCCCGCCGAGCTGGCCCGGCAGGTCACCGAGCAGCTCGCCGTCCCCACCGTCGGCATCGGGGCCGGCGCCGACTGCGACGCCCAGGTGCTGGTCTGGACCGACTTCGCCGGGATGACCGCGGGCCGGGTGCCCAAGTTCGTCAAGCAGTACGCCGACCTGCGGGCCGTCCTCGGCGACGCCGCCCGCGCCTTCGCCGAGGACGTCCGCGGCGGCGCCTTCCCCGCGCCGGAGCACACCTTCCACTGACGCCCGCCGTCACCGGGGCCCGGCCACGGCCGGGCCGGGCCCCGGATGACAGCGGCGTGACAGCGGGCCGACAGCGGCCGGCAGCGCCCCGCCACCGCGCAGCCGCCGCCGGCGAGGCCCTGACAGCGGGCTGACAGCCGGGGCCGACAGCCTTGGGGCATGACACGAATCTCCACCGCCCCGAACGACCGGGGGCCCGCCGCGGGGAACGCCGTCGAGGTGCACGGCATCGTCAAGCACTTCGGCACCACCAAGGCACTCGACGGCGTCGACCTCACCGTGCGCGAGGGCACCGTCCTCGGCGTGCTCGGCCCCAACGGCGCCGGCAAGACCACCCTGGTCCGCGTGCTGTCCACGCTGATCAAGCCCGACGCCGGCACCGCCTTCGTCGGCGGCTACGACGTGCTGCGCCAGCCCAAGCAGCTGCGCCGCACCATCGGCCTCACCGGCCAGTACGCCTCCGTCGACGAACTGCTCTCCGGCTACGAGAACCTCTACCTCATCGGCCGGCTGCTCGACCTCCCCCGCCGGGAGGCCAAGGCCCGCGCCACCGAACTGCTGGAGCGGTTCTCGCTCACCGAGGCCGCCAAGCGGCCCGCCAAGACCTACTCAGGCGGCATGCGCCGCCGCCTCGACCTGGCCGCCTCGATGATCGGCCGGCCCAAGGTGCTCTACCTGGACGAGCCCACCACCGGCCTCGACCCGCGCACCCGCAACGAGGTCTGGGACGAGGTGCAGCGGATGGTCGCCGAGGGCTCCACCGTGCTGCTCACCACCCAGTACATGGAGGAGGCCGAGCAGCTCGCCGGCGAGCTGACCGTCATCGACCGCGGCAAGGTGATCGCGGCCGGCGGCATAGCCGAGCTCAAGGCCCAGGTCGGCGGCCGGACCCTCCAGGTCCGCCCGGTGCACCCGGCCGAGCTGCCCGAGATGGCCCGCTGCCTCCAGGACTCCGGCATCGCCGCCACCCTCTCCGCCGACACCGGCCTGCTCTCGGTGCCGATCACCGACGACGAGCAGCTGACCACCGTGATCGGCGTGCTCGGCACCCGCGGCTTCGCGGTCGCCGGCATCGACACCAAGCTGCCCAGCCTCGACGAGGTGTTCCTCGCCATCACCGGCAAGCCCGCGGACCGCCCGGCGCCCGCGGACGCCGCCCCCAGCCTCGCCAAGGAGCCCGTCGCATGACCACCGCCACGCTCGCCCCGCTCCGGGCCGAGGACAGCCGGATCGGCCTGGCCGGCCACCTGCGGCACGTCGGCGCGCTGACCCGCCGCAACCTGATGCGGATCAAGGCCGACCCGGAGTCGATGTTCGACGCCGTCCTGATGCCGATCATCTTCACGGTGCTGTTCGTCTACGTCTTCGGCGGCGCCATCTCCGGCGGCCAGGACGCCTACAAGCAGTACATGATCCCCGGCCTGCTCGGGCAGACCGGCCTCACCCTCGCGATGGCCGTCGGCACCGGCCTCAACAGCGACTTCCAGACCGGCGTGATGGACCGCTTCCGCACCCTGCCGATCGGCCGCTCCTCGGTGCTGCTGTCCAAGATGGCGGCGGAGACCTGCCGCGCCCTGCTCTCCTTCAGCATCATGATCGTCTTCTCGATGCTCATCGGCTTCGAGCTGAACGGCGGGGTGCTCGCCACGCTGGCGGCCGTCGGCCTGTCGCTGGTGTTCGGCATGTCGATCGTGTGGATCTCGATGCTGCTGGGGATGGCCCTGCGCAGCGCCCAGGCCGTCCAGGGGGTCTCCATGCTGGTGCTGATGCCGATGCAGTTCGGCAGCTCGATCTTCGCCCCGACCGACACCATGCCGGGCTGGCTGCAGTCCTTCACCAAGGTCAACCCGCTGTCCGCGCTGGCCGACGCCTGCCGGGCGCTGATGAACGGCCAGGGCGCGGTGGCGCACCCGACGATCATCGTGCTGGCCTGGTCGGTCGGCATCACCGCGGTCTTCGCACCGCTCGCCGTCGCCCGGTTCCGCAAGCGGACCTGAGCGATGTCCGGACGGCGGCTGGGCCCCGGGGTGCGCGAGGGGAGCACCCCGGGGCCCGGCGCGCTCCGCGAACACCCCACGCGCCGGTCAGTCGACCAGCCGGTCCACCAGCGCGTTGGTCTCCGGCACGGACAGCCCGCGCCCCTCGGCGACGGCCGCCTCGAACACCGCGTCACCGAGCAGGCCGCGCAGGCTCTCCTCGGCCCGCTCCCGCTCGATCCGGTCGAGGTAGCCGCCCCGCGGCCCGTTCATCCCGGCGTGCGCGCCGAACAGCACCGCAGCCCGGCGGGCCTTGTCCAGGTCCCCGTCGCGCCGGGCGAAGGCGTCCAGCACCCCGATCACCGGCGGCAGCATCACCACCGACATCTGCTCGACGAACCCGCTCGCGACGGTGGCCATCGAGCGCAGCAGCCCCCGCCCCTGGTGGACCAGTTCGATACCGCGCTCGGGATCACCGCCGCGGGCGGTGATCCAGCCCCGGGTGACGGTCAGTATCCCGCCGACCACGTCCGGGACGAACGCACCGATCCGCGTCCAGCGCAGTGCGTCCAGCTCGGCCAGCGCCGCCTCGTAGTCGCCCCGCGCGCTCTGGATCCCGCAGAGCATCAGGTGCCCGAAGAGCAGCGCGCCGTTGGTCGACTGGTTGTCGCCCGGCTCGATCTCCGCCAGCGCCTCGCGGATCCGGCGCTCCCCCGCGTCCAGGTCCTCGGCCAGCATCGCCGAGCCCAGGTGCACCTGCAGCATCGGCACCTCCTGCGGCGCGCCCAGCGCCTCGGCCAGCTCGATCGCCCGCTGGTACGCCTCGACGGCCTGCGCCGAGCGGCCCTGGTTGGCCAGCGACTCGCCGCGCGCGGACAGCGCCTGGGACATCCCCCACAGGTCGCCGGCCCGGCGGAACAGCTCCAGCGACTCCTCGCCGTCCGCGGTGCTCTGCGCCGCCCCGTTCGGCCAGTCGTTCATCATCTTGGCCCGGATCTGCAGGATGAACGCCAGGTCGGTGGGGCTGCCGTGCCGCCGGCAGCCCTCCACCGCGTCGTCCAGCAGGTCCTTCATGGTGTCCAGCTGCCCGACCAGGAAGGAGCCGAAGACCCGCATCAGGCCGGGGAAGCGGTAGGCCTGCGGCAGGTCCGGGGTGTAGACCTCGGTGACCTGCCGGGCCAGGGCGACCGTCTCCGGATCGGCCAGCACGTCCAGATTGCCCTCGAACAGGCTGAGCAGCCGGCAGACGACGACCGACCGGCGGGCCTCGGCGGCCACCTCCGGCGGCAGCGGCAGCGGGTGGTCCAGCACCGGCCGGTCCAGCGGCACCCGGAGCGCGTCCGGGCCGAGCGGGTCCGGGCCGAACGCCAGCACCGCCTCGTACCAGCGGCGGGACTCCTGGCTGAAGCCGCGCAGCGACCAGTACCAGCTCATGCCCAGCACCAGCACCAGCGCCTCGTCCTCGTCCCGGCGGGCGACGGCGCGGCGCAGCGCGGCCCGGACGTTGTCGTGCTCCCGCTCCAGCACCGCCAGCCAGTGCAGCTGCGCCGGGCCGTGCACGTTCCGGTCGGCGCCGCGCACCAGCTCGCGGAAGTGCGCGACGTGCCGGCCCTCGGTCGCCGCGCTCTCCCCCGCCTCGGCCAGCCGTTCGAGCGCGTACTCGTGGATGGTCTCCAGCATCCGGTAGCGCGGCGGGCCGTCCCCGTCCAGGTCGGCGACCAGCAGGGACTTGTCGACCAGCGAGAGCAGCAGGTCGGCGACCTCCTCGGCGGGCACCTCGGCGCCGTCCGAGCAGACCGCCTCGGCCGCCTCCATCGTCCAGCCGCCGGCGAACACCGCCAGCCGGCGCAGCACCGCGCGCTCCTGCTTGCCGAGCAGGTCCCAGCTCCAGTCGACCACCGCGCGCAGCGTCTGCTGGCGCGGCAGCAGGGTCCGGCTGCCGGCGGTGAGCAGGGCGAACCGGCCGTCCAGGCGGTCGGCGATCTGCCGGGCCGTCATCACCCTCAGCCGGGCGGCGGCCAGTTCGATGGCGAGCGGCAGGCCGTCCAGCCGGTGGCAGATCTCCGCGCAGGCCTCCGGGTCGCTGCGCGGGTCGAAGCCGGGGCGGGCGGCGGCGGCCCGCTCGGCCAGCAGCCGCAGCGCCACCGGGTCGGGCAGCGGCTCCACCGGCAGCACGGTCTCCCCCGGCACGCCCAGCGGCTCGCGGCTGGTGGCCAGCACGGTCAGGCCGGGGCACTCGGTGAGCAGGCTGTCGGCGAGGTCGGCGGCGGACTGGATCAGGTGCTCGCAGTTGTCCAGGACCAGCAGCATCCGGCGGCGCCCGCAGTGCTCGATCAGCCGGCGCACCGGGTCGTCGTTACGGGGCTCGATCACCTCGGCGACCATGCTGCCGCCGGTGTGCAGCACGGTCTCGCGCAGGCCGAGCGCCGAGACCACCGCGCCGGGTACCGCGTCCGGGCGCTCCACCGGGGCCAGCTCGGCCAGCCAGACGCCGTCCGGCCAGTGGCCGGCGCCCTGCTCCAGGCGGCCGGCCTCGACGGACAACCGGGTCTTGCCGGAGCCGCCGGGGCCGGTCAGGGTGACCAGCCGGCTGGTGGCGAGCACCGAGCGCAGGGCGGCGAGGTCGTTCTCGCGGCCGACGAAGCTGGTGAGCCGGCCGCGCAGGTTGCCCGCGGCGCGGGGCACCGGGGCCGGGGCCGGGACGGGGGCGCGTGGTGCCTGGGCGGGGGCGGCGGGGGCTTCGGCGGGGGCTTCGGCGGGGGTGAGCAGTTCGGCGTAGAGGGTCCGGAGCGGACGGCCCGGGTCGACGCCCAGCTCGTCCGCGAGGGCGCGCCGGGTGCGCTCGTAGTGGCGCAGTGCCTCCGCCGTCCGGCCGCCCTCGTGCAGCGCCCGCACCATCAGGTACTGCAGCGACTCGTCCAGCGGCTGCCCCTCGCACAGCTCGGCGAGCTCGGCCACCAGGTCGGCGGCCCGGCCGAGGCCGAGGTCGGCGGTGATCCGGTGCCGCAGGACCTCCTCGCGCTGCGCCTCCAGCCGGGTGGCCGGTCCGCTGCGGTCCGGCAGGTCCGCGAGCACCGGACCGCGCCAGAGCGCGAGCGCGGCCCGCAGCCGCTCGGCGGCCCCGGCGTGGTCGCCGCTCTCCAGCGCCCGGCGGCCCTCGGCGGCCAGCCGCTGGAACTCGGCGAGGTCGGTCAGCGGGTCGGTCAGCCAGTACCCGGCCGGGCCGGAGCCCACCCGGTCGCGGCCGATGGTGCGGCGCAGCCGGCCGACCAGGGTCTGCAGCGCCGCGGAGGAGTCCTGCGGCGGCTCGGCGTCCCACACCTCGTCGGCGAGCAGGTCGGCCGGCACCGGACGCCCCTGCCGCAGGGCCAGCGCGGCGAGCAGGGCGCGCAGCCGGGCGCCGCCGAGCGGGACCGGGGTGCCGTCGTCGTGGTGGGCCGTGGTGGTGCCGAGGATGCCGTAGTGCACCGAACCATTCTGGTGGATCGGCGCGGCGGACCACGCACATTTGTCCAGTCCTGCACCCCGCCCACACCTGGGAGCGGAACCCGGCGGCGGGTGCCGTGCGTTCACCCGGGACGGCTTGTCCGGGGCCGCGACCGCCCGGCATGATCGACCACTGACCGTCCACCCCGCCGGCCCCAACCGTCTTCGGAGCACCCACACCATGACCTTCGCCGCAACGCAGCGCTCACGCAGCGAGGACCGCCGGATCAGTCCGGTGTTCTGGGTGCTGCTCGCGATCCTCGCCACCTCCGCCGTGGCGGTCTACCAGGGGTACGGCAACGCCCGGTTCGGGGTCTTCCTGTTCGTGGTGGCCGGCTGGATGGTCTCGCTCTGCCTGCACGAGTACGCGCACGCGCGGACCGCGCTGCACGGCGGCGACATCAGCGTCGGCGCCAAGGGCTACCTGACCCTCAACCCGTTCAAGTACGCCAACGCGCTGCTCAGCTTCGTCCTGCCGATCGTCTTCGTGCTGCTCGGCGGCATCGGCCTGCCCGGCGGCGCGGTCTGGATCGAGCGGCACCGGGTGAAGGGACGGCTCAAGCACAGCCTGATCTCGGCCGCCGGCCCGCTGGTGAACCTGCTCGCCGCCGTGCTGCTGCTGATCCCGGTCGGCGCGGGCTGGCTGGACGACCCGCAGGTGCACGCGGTCTGGAACGGCTATGAGCTGAACGTCTCGCCGTTCGCGCTGGCGCTGGGCTTCCTCGGCATGCTGCAGCTGAGCGCGACCCTGCTCAACCTGCTGCCGGTGCCCGGCCTGGACGGCTACGGCATCGTCGAGCCCTGGCTGTCGTACAAGACCCGGCGGGCGATCGAGCCGTTCGCGCCGTACGGCATGCTGGCCGTCTTCGCGCTGCTCTGGCAGCCGGAGGTGAACCACTGGTTCTTCGAGGCCGTGTACGGCGTGATGGAACTGCTGGGTGTCGACCGCGCCTACCCGCAGGTGGGCCACGAGCTGTTCACGTTCTGGAAGGACTGACCGGCGGGGCCGGTCCTGCTCGGCGGGGTCAGGCCTGTTCGGCGGCGGCCCGGGCGAGCTTCTCGCGGCGCACGTTCATCCACAGCACGTTGCTGGCGATGCCCGCCATCGGGAGCCAGATGAGGCCGACCCACCAGCCCTGGACCACCGAGACCACGGCGGCGGCGAGCGCGAGAATGGCGACGATCGAGGCGAGGACGGACGTGCGGGGCATGGCGGCAGACTCCTGGGGCCGGTGAACGGACGGCCCCCATTGTCGCCGACCTCACCTCAGGACCGGGTCCAGGGGTGAGGCCGGCGAGCCGGTGGTCAGACGTCGGTGATCCGCAGGCCCGCGTGGGCCTTGTAGCGGCGGTTGACCGAGATGAGGTTCGCCACCAGCGACTCCACCTGGTGCGCGTTGCGCAGCCGGCCCGCGAAGACGCCGCGCATGCCGGGGATCCGCCCGGCCAGCGCCTGCACGACGTCGGTGGCGGCCCGCTCCTCGCCGAGCACCATCACGTCGGTCTCGATCCGCTCGATCGACTCGTCCTGGAGCAGTACCGCCGACAGGTGGTGGAAGGCGGCGGTCACCCGGGAGTCCGGCAGCAGGGCGGCGGCCTGCTGGGCGGCGCTGCCCTCCTCCGGGACGAGCGCGAAGGCGCCCTGCTTGTCGAAGCCGAGCGGGTTGACGCAGTCCACCACGATCTTGCCGGCCAGCTCCTCGCGGAGCGCGGTGAGCGTGGCGGCGTGGCCGTCCCACGGCACCGCGACGATCACGATGTCACTCTCCCGGGCGGTGGTGGCGTTGTCGGCGCCGCGCACGCCGAGGCCGATCGCCTCCGCGGAGGCCTGCGCACGGGCCGCGTCGCGCGAGCCGATGATCACCTGCTGGCCGGCCCCGGCCAGCCGCAGGGCCAGCCCCCGCCCCTGGTCGCCGGTGCCGCCGAGGACGCCGACCACGAGCTGCGAGACGTCCGGCAGCTCGTGGGCCGGGTTTGTCGCTGAATCGAGGGAAGTCATGCGCCGATCCTGCCAAACCCCCGGCCCCCCGCGTCATCCTGTCCGCCATGGACGCGGTGAGAGTTTCGGCACTACGGGAGCGACTGGCCGGGACGGGCTGGCTGGAGGCCGTCGGCGGCTTCGCCGGCGACCTGCGGCGGGCGGTCTCCAGGCGCGGGGCGGACGGGCTGCTGCTGGTCGGCACCGAGGCGTACGAGCCCTGGCACCTGGCCGCCCACCTGCACGACGAGGCCGCCTGGTCGGACGTGCCCCGGCTGGCCCCGACCCTGCTGCGGCACCGGGTCCCGCCGCAGGCCCCGGCCCACCTGGCGCACGGTCTGCGCCGGCTGACCGAGGCCGGGCGCGGGGCGACGGTCCTGGTGGTCGCCCCGGCGGCGGCCGGCGGGACGCTGCTGGAGCGGGTGCAGGACGCCCGCCGGCACGGCGCGACGGTGCTGGCGGTGGAGGGTGCCGGGCCCGGCGGAACGGCCCCCTCCGGCCTCGCCGATCTGGCCGGTCTGGCGCACCGGCGGCTCGCGGTGGGCACGGCCGAGGAGGAGCCGTTCGACCTGGCGCAGCACCTGGTCAGCGTCGCGGCCGGGCAGCGGCCCGCACGGTGCGCCGCTCTGCAGCGGCTGGCGGCGCTGGCCGGGCGGCTCACGGCGGGGCCGACGGTCAGCCGCTGGTAGGCCGTCGGTAGGCCGTAGGCAGGCACCACCGGGCTGCGGACGGGCTGCCGGGCTGCCTGGATGACGGCGGGCCGCCGACGGGCGAAAATCCGTTGCGGCCCGGCCGGGCCCCCGCGCAGGATGGTCGCTCGTGAAGGACGCCGACCAACCCCCGACCGGTCTGGCGGGCTCCCTGCTGCGCGCGGTCCGCCCCGACCTCTCGCCCTGGCGCTCGTCCCGGGACTTCCGCCTGCTCTGGCTCTCCGGCTGCGTGACCAGCTTCGGCAGCTTCCTCACCTATGTCGCCGTGCCGCTGCAGATCAAGGAGCTGACCGGCTCCTCCTTCGCGGTCGGCCTGGTCGGCGCCTTCGAGCTGGTCCCGCTGATCGTCTTCGGCCTCTGGGGCGGTGCCCTCGCCGACGCCCTGGACCGCCGCCGCCTGGTGCTGTTCAGCGAGGCCGGCCTCGGCCTGCTCAGCGTGCTGCTGCTGGTCAACGCGCTGCTGCCGACCCCCGTGCTGTGGCCGGTCTACGCGGTGGCGGCGCTGGTCGCCGCCGCCGACGGCCTGCAGCGCCCGTCGCTGGACGCACTCACCCCGCGGGTCGTCCGGCACGACCAGCTGGCCGCCGCCTTCGCCCTCAACTCCCTCTACCGCAACGTCGGTTCGGTGGCCGGTCCGACGCTGGCGGGCGTCGTGGTGACGTTCGCCGGGGTGCAGACCGCGTACGCGCTGGACGTCGTGACCTTCGGCGCCTCGGTGCTGCTGCTCGCCCGGATCCGTGCCGTCCCGCCGCCGACCGACGCCGAGAAGCCGTCGGTGCGGGCGGTGCTCACCGGAATCCGTTACGCGTGGAGCCGCAAGGACCTGCTGGGCACCTACGCGATCGACCTGTGCGCGATGCTGTTCGCCTTCCCGGTGGCGATCTTCCCCTTCCTGGCCGCCGAACTGCACTCCGAATGGGCGCTCGGCCCGATGTACGCCGCCTCGGCGGTCGGCGCCCTGCTCGTCGCGGCCACCAGCGGCTGGACCTCCCGGGTCCACCGGCACGGCCGGCTGCTGCTGGTCGCCGCGCTCGGCTGGGGCGTGGCGATCGCGCTGGCGGGCGTGTCCGGCTCGGTCTGGCTGGTGCTGCTCTGCCTGATGCTGGCCGGCGGCGCCGACCAGATCAGCGGCATCGCCCGCTCCACGCTGTGGAACCAGTCCATCCCGGACGAGGTGCGCGGCCGGATGGCCGGGGTCGAACTGCTCAGCTACTCGGTGGGGCCGCAACTCGGCCAGGTCCGGGCGGGCGGCATGGCCGGGCTGGTCGGCGTCCGGTCCTCGGTGTGGATCGGCGGCGTCGCCTGCGTGGTGGGCGTCCTGGCGCTGGCCACCGCGCTGCCCCGGCTGCTCTCCTACGACGACCGCACCGATCCGCACGCGGCCGCCGTCCGCGCCCAGCACGAGAAGGCGGCGGCCGAGCGGGAGGCTGCCGAGCGGGAGGCGGCGGGCGCGTCCTGAGCCGCCACCCGTCCTCCCGCTACTCCTCGGGCGCGTCCTCGGAGCGGTCGTTCCAGCGCGGGTCGTTGCTCCACTCCCGGTTGCGCAGTTCGGCGGTCTCCAGCGCGTGCGACGCCTCCTCCCGGGTGGCGTACGGCCCGAGACGGTCCTTCGCGGGGCACTCCGGCCCCTCCTCGACCTTGCCGTGCTTGATGCAGTAGAACCACTCGCCGGGCCGGCCGGTCGGCTTGCTGCGGCGGAATCCCATGGGCATGGTGTCGGTCACCTCCGTGTCGGCGGGCGCGGCTCGCGTTCCCGGTGCGGCGTCGCGTCGCCCCGATCATTCCCCGCCGGGGCACCGTCCGCACACCCGGCGTCGGCCACGGTGCCCGGCCACGGCCCGCCGGTCGCGCCAACTAGACTCGCCGCCATGGCACTCGTACCCGGCATCCAGTCCCCCACCCGCAAGGTCCCGGCGCACATCGCGCGCCCCGAGTACGTCGGCAAGCCCGCCCCGGCGGCGTACACCGGGCCCGAGGTGCAGACCGCCGAGACGATCGAGAAGATGCGGGTCGCCGGCGGGATCGCCGCCCGGGCGATGGCCGAGGCGGCCAAGCTGATCGCCCCCGGCGTCACCACGGACGCGCTGGACGCGGTCGCCCACGAGTACATGTGCGACCACGGCGCCTACCCGTCCGACCTCGGCTACCGGGGTTTCCCCAAGTCGGTCTGCACCTCGATCAACGAGGTCATCTGCCACGGCATCCCGGACTCGACCGTCCTCCAGGACGGCGACATCGTCAACATCGACGCCACCGCGTTCATCCACGGGGTGCACGGCGACCTCAACGCCACCTACCCGGTCGGTGACGTGGACGACGAGTCCCGGCTGCTGGTCGAGCGGACCCGGGAGTCGCTCGACCGGGCGATCAAGGCGGTCAAGCCCGGCCGCCGGATCAACGTCATCGGCCGCGTCATCGAGTCCTACGCCAAGCGCTTCGGCTACGGCGTGGTGCGGGACTTCACCGGACACGGCATCAACACGTCGTTCCACTCCGGCCTGATCATCCCGCACTACGACAGCGAGCGGGCCACCGAGGTGATCAAGCCGGGGATGACGTTCACCATCGAGCCGATGCTCACCCTGGGCACCTACGACTACGAGATCTGGCCGGACGGCTGGACCGTCGTCACCAAGGACCGCAAGCGCACCGCCCAGTTCGAGCACACCCTGGTCGTCACGGCGGACGGCGCGGAGGTCCTCACCCTGCCGTAGTCCCCGCCCCGGGTCACAGCGCCCCGGAGGCGAGCGGGCGAGTACCGGCCGCCCCGAGCCGAAGGGGCGCGCCGGTGCCGAAAGGCAGGAGCGAGGACGCCGTGACGAAGGAGCGGCGTTGGAGCGACGACCGTCGGCCCCGGATCACAGCGCCCCGGAGGCGAGCGGGCGAGTAGCAGTCAGCCGATCAGCCACTGCTCCTCGGCGACGGCGCCCACCTCGGTGCAGGCGTCGGTCAGCACGTCCAGCACCCGCAGCGGGTCCGGCAGCGGCTGGTCGGGCCCGCGCAGCCACCGCACCTCGGAGCCGTCCGGCAGCGCGGCCGGCGGCAGCAGGGTGTACGAGCCGCGGCAGTGCCAGCGCAGGCCGGGGTGCTCGGACATGGTGTCCGGCGTGGAGTCCAGGGCGCTCGGCCACCACTCGTCCTCGTCCACCGGGGTGCCCCTGGTGGCGGTGAAGAACAGGTAGCGGTCCCCGCCGACGGCGGCCACCGGGCCCTCGACGCCGAGCGCGGTCAGCCGCTCCAGGGCGAGGCGCCCGGCCTCGGCCGGCACGTCCAGCACGTCGTGGACGCGGCCGGTGGCGGTGATGAAGTTGGCCTGCGGGTCGCGGGAGAGCCAGCGGGCGAGCTGCTCGGGATCGGTGGTGGCCTGGGTCTGCCAGGCGAAGGAGACCGGGTGCTGGGCGGGGGCCGGGCAGGCGACCCGGTCGCAGGAACAGCGGTAGCCGGCCGGATGGGCGGCGGGGGCGAGCGGGAACCCGGCGCGGACCGCGCCGAGCAGCTGGTCCAGTCTGGCCGCGGGGCTGTCGGCGGCCGCCGGCCGGCCCCGCTCACGGTCACGCTTCTGCCACCAGGCCGTCCACCTGCCGCCGGATTCCATCGGGCCCCTTCCGCGCATTGCCGTGCTTGGTGTGACACAGCGTTCGACGTACCACTCCGACGCAACGCACGGCGCCCCCCGCTGCTTCCCCGGGTGGTGCTCGGCCCTGCAGTCCCGCGCCCTGCCGGCCGGAGCCGGAGTAGCCGGACGGCCGACGCCGGGGTCACGGTACGGAGTCACTGCGGCACGACGGCTGCGGCTCGGCGGCCCGGCGGGCACGGTGAGGTGCGCCTCGCCCGGCCCGTACGGGCCCGCTGACCCGGGTGGACCCCGAGGGCGTAACAGGAAGGATAAGGGTGCGCGGGCCCTCCGGATGACCGGGGGCGGTGCCTCTCCGGTCACACTCCCGGCACCCGGCCCCCACACCGCCTCCGCCGCGCGCCACCACCGCTGCACACCGGCGCCGCTGCACACCGGCGCGGGGTGAGACCCTGGTGGGGTGAAGAGCGCGGACACCGAATTCGTCGGCGGCCCCCTGGACGGCCGGATCCTCCCCATCCCGCTGGGGCCGATGTACGGCGTGCCCAAGAAGTACACCGTGCCGGTCCCCTCGCACGGGGGCACCCCGGCGCGCACACTGGTGTACGTCCGGGCCAAGCAGCAGCGGGGCGCCCGCTGGTACTGGCGCTACGAGTACGACGAGGCGGCCACCGCCCTCGCTTCCGGGTGACGGCCGCCTCCCTCGCGGGAGGACGGCGATGGCGAGAACCGCACGGCACCCCAGAACCCGGTCCCAGGCCGTGGCGCACCACAACCGGCAGGTGGCCGCGGTCACGGCCGGCCTGCTGGTGGTGGTCAGCGTCTACAGCGCGGTGATCGGCTCCAACGGCTGGCTCTGGTTCGCCTGGACGGTGCTGCTGCTCTCGTGCGTGGCGCTGTTCGTCGTCCGCCCCTGAGCGGCGGGCACCGTCACCCGCCCTGCGTCCCCATGACGGTCAGGCGTCCTCGGCCAGGATCAGGTACAGCTTCTTGCGTGCCTCGTTGAGCACCTCCAGGCCCTTGGCGCGCTGCGCCTCGCTGCCCGTCGCCATGACCTGCCGGACGGCCTGCTCCACGGCGCCGAGCGCCTGGCCGACCTCCTGGACCGCGGCCCAGTCGATCTCCCGGCCCGCCTCGGCCCACGGCTCGTCCGGCCCGGCGTCGGCCTCGGACCGGCCCGCCTCGGTGAGCGAGACCAGCCGCTTGCCGCCGGTCTCCTCCGCCGTGACCAGGCCCTCCTCCTCCAGCAGTTGGAGGGTCGGGTAGACCGAACCGGGGCTCGGCCGCCACGCCCCGCCGGACCGCTCGGCGATCTCGGCGATCATCTCGTAGCCGTGCATCGGCCGCTCCTTGAGCAGCGCCAGCAGCGAGGCACGCACGTCCCCGCGCCGGGCCCGCCCGCCGCGCCGGCCGCCCCGGACCCACGGCGGACCGCCGAAACCGCCCCGGGCCCACGGCGGGCCCGGCCGTCCGCCCGGCCCGCCGCCGAACGGCGGCCCGAAGGGGCCGAACGCCCCCCGGCCCTCGTAGTACTCACCGGGCATCCCGGCGAACTCCGGCCCCGGGCGGCAGCCGCCGGGGCCCCCTTCACCACGGAATCGTCCTGGGCGCACCGCACCCACCTCCCGTTCGGGCCGCTCCGCCGCGACCCAGTAGACGATGGTCAGACGATCGTTCAGAACAGTCGAGTCACTGTCCCGATAACTCGACGATATATCGGTGACTGTCGGCCGTCAACGGATTCCGATACGCCCTCCACCGCTTCCCGGCCACCGGCCGCTACGGTGCGGGGCATGGCCGGAGAACGAGACCTCGCGAAACTGCTGCGCGACCTGCACCCCCTGCTCAACCCGGGGCGGTACGTCTACTGCACGCTGCCCACCAAGGTGCCCGCCGGACTGCGGCCGGTGGCCACGGTCGCCGAACCCGAGGGGGTGACGGTGGTGGTCGCCCAGGAGGAGGCCGACGCGCTCGGCCTGCGCTACGAGTACGTCGCCGCCTGGATCACCCTGCGGATCCACTCGGCGCTGGAGGCCGTCGGCCTGACCGCCGCCGTCGCCACCCGGCTGGCCGAGGAGGGGATCAGCTGCAACGTGGTGGCCGGCTTCCACCACGACCACCTCTTCGTCGCCGCCGACGACGCCGACCTGGCCGTCCGCGCCCTGGAGGACCTCTCCGCGCACGCCGCCGGCACCGCCCCCACCGGCTGACCGGCTCGGACCCGCCGGGTGGCCGCCCCGCGCGGCGCCTCGGAGACTGGAGGGGCCGGGCACCCCCGCCCGGCCCCTCCCCTCCGCCCGGAAGGAAGTGCGCCGCCATGGCCATCTGCGTCACCTGCGGCAACGACTACTGGCTCGCCTTCGAGATCAAGACGGTCACCGGCGACACCTACACCTTCGACAGCTTCGAGTGCGCGATGGAGAAGCTCGCCCCGCGCTGCGAGCACTGCAACGTCCGCATCGTCGGCCACGGCGTCGAGGTCGCCGGCATGTTCTTCTGCTGCGCCAACTGCGCCCGCGTCAACGGCGGCCTCGGCGACCAGATCCGCGACGCCGTCGGCACCCACCCGGGCTGATCCCGCCGCGCGGCCGCCCCGGAACGACGAAACCCCCCGACCAGGTGGTCCCACCTGGTCGAAGGGGAAGGGGCGGAAGAGTCGGCCTGTACGCCGGGTCCTGTCTCCTGGGTTGCTCGCGCGGCCCAGGGAGGCGGCCATCCATCTAGGGCTGCCGTTGCCGACAGCCTCGAGCGGTCTACCCGCGGACTCGGGCGAGCAGCCCTCAAGCATCCGCGCACGGCGCCGTGAGGCACCGATCTTGACCTTGCTCCAGGTGGGGTTTACCGAGCCGGCCGGGTCACCCCGGTCGCTGGTGGTCTCTTACACCACCGTTTCACCCTTACCCGTCGCCGAAGCGGCGGGCGGTCTGTTTTCTGTGGCACTGTCCCGCGGGTCACCCCGGGTGGGCGTTACCCACCACCCTGCTCTGTGGAGCCCGGACGTTCCTCGGCGGGTCCGAAGACCCGTCGCGACCGCCCGGCCGGCTCTTCCGCCGTAGTGGTCATGGTAGCCGCTCGGGCGGGGCCTCCCGTACCCCGGGGCGGGTGAGGGGCGGGTCGCCGCCGAGGCCGGCGGCGACCCGGGTGGCGGTGGCGGTGCCCCAATCGGAGGTGGTGACCAGGCCGAGCAGGCCGATCGTGGCCCCCAGGCCCGCGATGACGTACCAGCCTGCGTGGGTCGCCGGGGCGAAGCCGACGGCGACGGTGCCGACCACCGACGAGGCGACCACGGTGCCGATCACCGCGACGCCGAGCGACTGGCCGACCTGCCGGCTGGTGGAGGCGACGGCCGCCGCCACGCCCGCCTGGGCGCGCGGCATGCCGGAGACGGCGGCGTTGGTGATCGGCGCGTTCACGAACCCGAAGCCGAAGCCGAACAGCCCGTACGCCGCCAGCAGCAGGCCCGGCGGGGAGTCCGCGGCCAGCCGGGTGAGCAGCAGGCCGCTGGCGACCAGGCCGAGGCCGGCCAGCACCAGCGGCAGCCGCGGGCCCCGGGCACCGACGATCCGGCCCGAGACCGGCGCGCAGACCAGCATCATCCCGGCCATCGGCAGCGTCCACAGGCCGGCCTCCACCGGGCTGTAGCCGCGGACGTCCTGGAGGTAGATGGTGTTGAGGAAGAGGAAGCCGCCGAGCGAGGCGAAGGCGCAGACGGCCGTCACGGTGGCGCCGGTGAACGGCGCGCTGCGGAAGAACCGCGGGTCGACCAGCGGCTCGGCGACCCGCCGCTCCCAGAGCGGGAAGGCGGCCAGTGCGGCGAGCGCCGCCGCGGCCAGGCCGAGGATCAGCGGGGACGTCCAGCCGTGCTCCGGGCCCTCGATGATCGCGGCGGTGCCGCAGCCGAGCAGCACCATCATCAGCAGCTGCCCCACCGGGTCCGGCCGACGGGCCCGGGGCGCGCGCGACTCGGGGACGTAGCGGGCGGTCAGCAGACAGGCCAGCAGGCCGACCGGGACGTTGATCAGGAAGATCGCCGGCCAGCCGGCGGCGTGCACCAGGAAGCCGCCGAGCAGCGGTCCGAGCGCCATCGAGATGCCGACCACGCCGCCCCAGATGCCGATCGCCCGGGCCCGTTCGCGCGGCTCGGTGAAGGTGTTGGTGATGATCGACATCGCCACCGGGTTGAGCATCGAGCCGCCGACCGCCTGCACCGCCCGGAACGCCACCAGCCACCCCAGGCCCGGCGCCAGGCTGCAGAGCAGCGAGCCGAGCACGAAGACCAGCAGACCGGTCTGGAACACCCGGCGGCGGCCGAAGCGGTCGGCCAGCGAGCCGAACAGCATCAGCAGCGAGGCCAGTACCAGGGTGTAGGCGTCGATGATCCACTGCAGGCCGGAGGCGGGGGCGTCCAGGTCCCGCTGGATCTGCGGGAGGGCGATGTTCACCACGGTGTTGTCGAGCCCGACGATGAACAGGCTCAGGCAGCAGATCGCCAGGACGAGCTGCCGGCGGCGGCGTCCGGGGTCGGCCGCGGGCGGGCTCTGGGGGGTGGCTTCGGGCACGGATCGATCCTCCCACCGGGCGGGCGTCAGAGGGTGACGAAGCGGACCGTCCGGGTGGTGGGGTCGGCGGTGGCGAGCCTGGCGGTGATCCGCGCGCCGAGCGGGAGCGCGGTGGGGGGCGAGGCGCCGTCCGGGCGTTCGCAGCGGGCCCGGACGGCCGGTTCGCGGAGCTGGACGGTGCCGCGGCCCGGCCGCTTCTCGTCCACGTCGATGACCACCGCCCGGAACTCCTCCCCCACCCGGCCGGCCAGCAGCTCCGCCTCCACCAGGTCCACGCAGGCCCGTTCGACCTCGGCCGCCCGGCGCTCGCCGCCCGCCATCAGCCCGGGCACGGTGGTGAGCGCCTCGCGCACCCAGTCCGGCACCCGCTCCCCCGCCGCGACCGCCGCGCAGACCTCCTGCGCGTACCGGTCCGCCAGCCGGCGCAGCGGCGCGGTGCAGTGCGCGTACGGCGCGGCCAGCGCGGCGTGCGCCGGGTCGGCGGGGGCGGGCACGCCCCGGCTCTCGTCGAAGGCGTGGTAGCCGGCGCCGCGCAGCAGGCCGGTGCACTCGTTGAGGAAGGCGGCGTGCAGCGGGCGCTCCGGGTCCAGCGACCGGACCAGGTCCGGGTAGGGCAGGCCGTCCGGCCAGTCGACGTCCAGCGCGTCGGCGGTGCGGCGCAGCCGTTCGTACGCGGCGGGCGGGGCGGCGGGCAGGGTGCGGAGCAGGCCGACGCCCGCGTCCAGCATCAGATCGGCGGCGGCCAGGCCGGTGAGCAGCGAGATCTGGGCGTTCCAGCCGTCGGCGGGACCGGGCGCGCGGTAGCCGAGGGCGTAGCCGCGCGCGGTCTCCTCGATCTCCTGCTCGGGCACCGGCAGGCTGATCCCGCCGCGGGCGCGCTCGCGCTCCTCGCGCAGCCGGCCGACGGTGGCGAGCAGGCCGAGCTGCTCGTCGGCGCCGCCGGCGTCCACGGCGCGCTGCACGGCGGCGTAGTCGAGCCTGCGGTGCGAGCGGACGGCGGCGCGGCGCAGGTCGGCGAGGACGACGGCGCCGTCGGCGTCCAGGTCGAGCTGCCAGAGCAGGGCCGGGCGCACCTCCCCGGGCAGCAGGCTGGCCGCGTCCTCGGAGAGCCGGGCGGGGTGCAGCGGCACCCGGCGGTCGGGGAAGTACAGGGTCTGCACCCGGCGGCGGGCCTCCTCGTCGACGGCGCCGCCGGGGCGGACGAAGGCGGCGACGTCGGCGATCGCGTAGTGGACGCGGTAGCCGCCGCCGGGGCGGTGGGCGAGGTGCATGGCCTGGTCGAGGTCGCGCGAGCCGGGCGGGTCGACGGTGAACAGCGGCAGGTCGGTGGCGTCGTGGTCCGGCATCCGCGGCGAGCCGGCGGCCTCCTCGGCCTCCGCCAGCACGGCCTCGGGCCACTCCGCCCGGATCTCCAGCCGGGCGCGCAGCTCGGCCAGCTCCTCGTTGATCCGGGCGGAGTCGGCGGCCTTGACGCGCAGCTTTCGGCGGGGCATGGGGGCAGCGTAGGCCGCCCGGCCGCCCGCCGCCCGTCGGCGCGGGTCAGCGCCCGAGGAGGGTGCGCAGGTCCGCGGCGGCGAGGGTGAGGCTGTCGTCGTAGCCGCCGGTGGCCAGCCGGAGGACGAAGGCGACGGCCTCGTCGGGGCCGGGGTCGGTGTAGGGCTCGCCGTTGTAGTCGAGGAACAGCGGCATCGCCTCGAAGGCGGTGCGCTTGTTCCGGTCGACCAGCGGGTGGTTGCGGGCGAGGCTCTGGCCGAGCGCGGCGGCCTTGGTCCACAGGTCGGGGTAGGCGTCGGCGCCGAACACGCTCGCCCGCGGCCGCCCGAGGGCGGAGTGCAGGGCGCCGAGGTCACGGATGTTGCGCGGGCCCCCGGCGAGATAGCTGACGTCGTCCGGGTCGAGGTAGTCGATCACAGGTCCTTCAGCCTCTCCAGGGTCTCCGCGTTGGCCTCGCGGATGCGGTGGACCAGGGCGGCACGGCGCTCGGCGCGGGTGGCCGGGGGTCGCGCGGCGGGGGACTCCTCCACGGCGTCGTCGCCGCCGGGGACGCGGTCCAGGGGGTTCGGGGTCATCGCGGCACGCTCCTCGGTTCGGTCGGCACTGTCGGTTCGACCGGACAGTAGGCCGGGCGGGCCCGCGGCGGCCACCGGTTATCCGCCCGGGGGCCGGCGTGTGAGGGGTCGTAGCGTGGTCGGCGTCAGGGAATCGGCGGGGACGGAGGTCCGGGTGATGGGTGCGGTGACTCGGGGTGTGGGTGCGGCGGTGGCCGGGGGGCTCGCGGTGGCCGGGGCGCTGCACGCGGTGTGGACGGTGACGCCGTGGCCGCTGCGGACGCCGGAGGAGTTCGCGGACACCGTGGTCGGCACGGGCGAGGGCGTCCCGCCGGCGGCGGCGTGCGCGGCGGTGGCCGGGGCGCTCGGGGCGGCCGCCTACCTGGTGGCGGCGGAGGCCGGGGTGGCGCCGGCGGTGGGGCCGGCGCGGGTGCGGCGGGCGGGGGTGCGGGCGGTGTCGGCGGTGCTGCTGGCCCGCGGGGCGGGCGGGCTGGTGGTGTCCGGTCTCGGGCTGGGCGCGCGCAGCGAGCGGTTCCGGCGGATGGACACCCGGTACTACGCGCCGCTCTGCCTGGCGCTCGGCGCCGGAGCCGCGGTGACCAGCGGTTTCCCGGGGCGGGGGTGGGTTGCGTAGGGTGGCGTGGTTCGTGGCCGTGGAGTGTGGAGGAGTCCGTCGTGCTGGTGCTGTTGCCGCCCTCGGAGGGGAAGGCCGCGTCGGGGGACGGTGTGCCGGTGGCGCTCGACGGGCTGTCGCTGCCCGGGCTGACGGCGGCGCGGGCGGAGGTGCTGGAGGCGCTGGTCTCGCTGTGCCGCGGGGACGAGGACGCCGCCGCCGGGGTGCTCGGGCTGAGCCCGGGGCTGCGCGGCGAGGTGGCGCGCAACGCGGGGCTGCCGACGGCGGGGGCGTTCCCGGCCGGGCAGGTGTACACCGGGGTGCTGTTCGACAACCTCGGGCTGGCGACGCTGGACGAGGCCGCGTACGGCCGGGCCGAGCGGAGCCTGCTGGTCTTCTCGGGCCTCTGGGGTGCGGTGCGGATCGGTGACCGGATCCCGCCCTACCGCTGCTCGATGGGTGTGAAGCTCCCCGGGCCGGGGGCGCTCGGCGCGTACTGGCGGCGTGCGATGGCCGATGTGCTGCCGGAGGTCGCCGACGGCCTGGTGCTGGACCTGCGCTCCTCCGCCTACGCGGCGGCGTGGAAGCCGGCCGGCGAGGTGGCAGCCCGGACGGCGACCGTGCGGGTGCTCCAGGAGCGGGACGGCCGGCGGACCGTCGTCAGCCACTTCAACAAGGCCACCAAGGGCCGGCTGGTCCGCAACCTGCTGGTGGCGGGCGCCGAGCCGAAGACCCCCGCCGAGCTGCTGGACGCGCTGCTGGGGCTGGGCCACCGGGTGGAGGTCGCCGCCGAGGGCACCGCGCGCAAGCCGTGGCAGCTGGACGTGGTGGTCACCGAGGTGCACTGAGCACGGAGGAGCGCCGGGAGCCGGGGCCGGTCGGGTGGTGCGGCCCGCCCCCGCCCCCGGCAGCGCAGGTGGCCCGGGGGGTTGATCTGGCGCCCCGCGGCGG